>JBJKRD010000298.1:0-7385 GCA_046704925.1 Opitutaceae bacterium
ACACCCGCGTGTAGGTGGCGATGTTGTTTGCCACGATCGCCGTGCGCACGGGGCGGCCGGGGGGCGACTTGTCCGCGCCCGGGGGGTGAGGCGGGAGCGTCGCGGGTGTCAACGGGCCCCGGGGGGCGCTTGCCTCGCGCGGGGGAGGCGGGTTTCCTGACCCTGCCGCCTCCTCATGTCGCTGCCCACCGCCGCCCCCCGGGATTTTGTGCTCCTGTTCGCCGCACGGATCTGCCGGCTTTTTGCGTACGGATTTTTCGCGGTGGTCATGGTCCTGTACCTGCGGGCGCTGGGCATGTCGGAGGCGCGGGCGGGTGTGTTGCTGACTTTCACGCTCCTGGGCGACGCGGTCATCTCCCTGACCATCACCACGCGGGCCGATCGGTTCGGGCGGCGGCGGATGCTGCTCGTGGGGGCGGTGTTGATGGCGCTCGGGGGCGTCGGCATGGCGGTGGGCCGGAGTTTCTGGGTGCTGCTGCCGGCGGCCATCATCGGCGTGCTGAGCCCGAGCGGAAACGAGCTGGGACCTTTTCTCGCGATCGAGCAGGCGTGCCTGGTCGAAGTGATCCGCCCGGAGGATCGCACCCGGGTTTTTGCCTGGTCGCATCTGCTGGGCTTCACCGCCAATGCGCTCGGCGCGCTGGCCGGCGGGGGCATCGCCGGCTGGCTCCAGTATCGGGGTTGGGCGCCCGTGAACAGCTACCGCGCGCTGCTCTGGTTGTATGCGGGGTTTGGCGGCGCGTTGCTGGTGATCTTCCGCCTGCTGGGCCGCCGGGTCGAGACGGCGCGGGCCGCGGCGGGTGGGCCGATGATTCCGGCCTCCTGGCACGGCCTGCATGAGGCCAAGCGGCACGTCGCCCGGCTCAGCGCCCTGTTCACGCTCGATGCCTTCGGCGGCGGATTCATCGTGCAGAGTTTTGTCGCCTATTGGTTTCACCGGCGATTCGGGGCCGACCTGGCCACGCTCGGAGCGATTTTTTTCGGCACCACGCTGCTGTCCGGATTGTCGGCCCTGGTGGCGGCCGCGCTTGCGCGGCGGTTCGGCTTGTTGAACACGATGGTCTTCACCCACCTGCCGTCCAACGTGCTGCTCATGCTCGTTCCTTTCATGCCCACCCTCTGGTCGGCCGTGGGTGTGCTGCTCGCCCGTCATTTGATCTCGCAGATGGACGTGCCGACCCGCCAGAGCTACGTGAATGCAATCGTGCCGGCGGCCGAACGGTCGGCGGCCAACGGTATCACGACCACCATCCGCCAACTCGGCACCGCCCTCGGCCCGTTGGCGGCCGGACCGCTGATGGGCATACCGGCCCTGGCCGGGTGGTGTTTTGTCATCAGCGGCGGGCTGAAGAGTGTCTACGATCTGGCCATCTGGCGGGCGTTCAGCCGCGTGAAACCGCCGGAGGAACAGGTCGGGACGGCGGCCCGTGGGTGAGGACCGGGCACCCGCGGGCGGCGGGGTCTACTCGGGCGTGAGGCGGTACAGGCCCGCGCCGTGCCACGGGATTTCCGGGGCGAAGGCCTCGCGGAATACGCCGAGATCGTCGTGCTGCCAAAGGTCACGGGCCCGCACGCCGCCATGGAAGCCCAGATCCGCCAGTTTCACAACCACCGGCATTCCCGCGCCCGGGCTCTCGGTTTGCGGCGTCGCCAGGACCACGAGGAAACGCAGCGAAGCGTCCGGGACGCCCGGCTGCGCGTCGGGATCGAAACGGACCGCGGCTTGAAAACGGACGGCTTCCGGCGGGAGCGCGTACTCGATCACCGCAGCCGCGAGCGCCGTCACGCCGACGGGGGCGCCGCGCGCGTCTTTCTTCACCCGGGTGCTGTCCCAGGTGGCATCGGCGTGCAGCCAGGAGAAACTGGTGAGCGGATGGACGCTGCCGTCGGCAAAGACCAGGCGGGGATCCTGCCAGAACGCCGGGCCTCCGCGACCGTCCCCGCCCGGATTGGCGACGAGAAACAACCGGCGCGCGCCGCGGACCTCCACGTCGATGGCCGCGGGGGTGGGGGATGCGCGCGTGATCACGGGGCTCACGTAGCACGCATTGGCCGCGGTGAGCCGCACTTGGCCGCGCGCATTGAAGACCGCGAGGTATCTGGCGGCGGAATCCGGAACCTCCGCGGTCCAGGCGATCAGATCGTCGTGATCGAACAGCGGCCGGTTGGCCGTGCTGTCCTGGTCCACGGCAATCACCTCGGGGTTGGTCAGCAGCGCAAGCGTCGCGGCGTCGGTGTTTTCGGGGTTTCCGCCGTACATCAGCGGCGACCGGGCGATGCACCAGAGCGTCAGCAGCGTGCGTTGTTCGTCGGCGGTGAACCGGGTGCGGCGCCGGTCCATGTCGAGCCGGCCGAGCGGCAGCATGTCGGCGTCGGGCCAGGCGCCGATTTCGCGGTAGGGATTCCACTGGTCCAGCCGGTGAAATTGCTCGTGCAGGGCGAGCCAGCGGTCCCAGAAATCGTCGCTGATCCGCCAAAGGTTGGCGTGGCTCTGCACGTGGCGCGCGTCGGCGAGCGGCGTGGCGCCGGGGGAGAGACTCAATACGATCGGTCGACCCGTGCGGTCGATGGCCCGGCGGATGGCGTCGATTTCGGACCGGTGGTACGGGCGCGCGATGTCATCGACCTTGACGTAGTCGACCCCCCATTCGGCCAGCAGGGCGAACACGGAATCATAGTACGCCTGGGCGCCGGGCTTGCTCATGTCGACGCCGTACATGTCGGGGTTCCACGGGCAGGTGGACTGGCGGTCGGCGATATCCGCCGCGTGATCGGAGGTGCCCTTGATCGGCAGGTTCTGCGCGACGGCCTGGCGGGGGATTCCGCGCATCAGGTGGATGCCGAATTTCAATCCGAGTCCGTGCACGTACGCGGCGAGCGCGGTGAAGCCCGAGCCGTCGGCGGCCGACGGAAAACGGTTCGGGGCCGGCTGGAGACGGCCGTAGCCATCCATGGCCAGCGTGGCGCCGTTGCGGTACTCATGTCCCTGGGCATGGGGTTCATACCACTGGATGTCGACAACGACGTACTGCCAGCCGCAGCCCTTGAGTTTTTGCGCCATGAAATCCGCCGCCGCGCGCGTCTGCGCCTCGGTGACCGTGGTCCCGTAGTTGTCCCAACTGTTCCAGCCCATGGGTGGCCGCGGCGCCCAGGCGTGAAAGTCCGCCGCGGGTGAGAGTGCCGGCAGGGCGGCGAACCACATCACCGGGGCGGCCCGGAGGATTCTGGCAAATTTCATCGTGGGAGAAGGGAAACCATGAGCCGGACCGCTGTCAGGGCTTGGGCACCGTGCGGATTTTGATGACGTACGCGTGCTCACAGGGGGCGGTCGCGGGCAAAGCGACGTGCAAGCCGGTCCCTTCCTGCTTCCACTCCAGGCGGCCGGGGTGGCCCAGCAGCGCGACCGCCGAGATGGTGCGGCCGCCCAACGGCGCCGCACCCGTGGCCAATGATTTGATCACCGTCCGGTGATCTTCCGGCCAGGCCATGAGCACGGCGTACAGCGTGTCACCCCTGGCGGTGAACCGGATGTCCTCGGCCGTGTATGGCTGGCGGCGGACATCCCGGGCTCCGCCAAATTGACCGACCTCGGCCTTTGCCTCGGTCGACGGTCCTTCGCCGTAAACCGCCCACGGCCGCGTGGCGAAGATCGCCTCGCCGTTCACTTCCATCCAGTCGGCCATGCCGTGGAGGAACTTGACCTCGTCCTCATCGATCGTGCCGTCGCCACGGACCGGGATGCTGAGCAGCAGGTTGCCGTTCTTGCTCACGATGTCCACGAGCATGCGGACAACCTGCCCGACGGTCTTGTAGCGGTGTTCCTCGAAGATCCGGCGGCTGTAGTGCCATTCCCCGATGCAGGTGTCGGTCTGCCACGGTTCGGCCCGGATACCCTCCGCCACCCCGCGCTCGATATCCGGCACCAGCGCGGGCGCATGGCCCGGCGTCATGTGCTTCGCGTTGAGGACAGCCTCGAGCTTTCCGCCGTGGGCGGTTTCGTTGGCATTGTAGAAGTGCGCGGCCATCGCCAGGCCGAAGCGCTCGAGCGGGAGCTCGGTGTCGTCGAAATACAGCAGGTCGGGATGGTACTTGTCGACCAGGTCCTGGCACCGGAGAAACCATTTTTCCGCGTACCCGTTGTCGTAAGGCGGGATGCGCTCATACCAGAAGCCGTCGTGCCGGCGGTGCCAGGCCTCGGCCTCCCGGGCGGTCTTCAGGTTGGCGGGCATCGGGATGCGCAGCCCGCAGTATAGGTCCTTGGGGTCGAGCCCGTCCCACCAGGTGCCCTTGCCATCCGCCGGGGTCAGCCGTGCGGCGTCGTAAGGCACGCCGGCGAGCGGTCCCTCGACATCGTGACCGTATGCGACCTGAAACCAGTGCCAGGCGTGTGACGAATGGTTGCTCACTCCGAACCGGAGGCCGTGCTCGCGGGCGACCTTCGCCCAGATGCCGACGATGTCTTTTTTCGGTCCGACGTTGACCGAGTTCCACGGCTGGTACTTTGAATCGTAGGCGTCGAAGTTGTCGTGGTGGTTCGCCAGCGCCACGAAGTATTTGGCGCCGGCGCGCCGGTAAAGCGTCATCAACTTTTCCGGATCCCAGTGTGACGCCGTCCAAAGATGATCGATCTCCATGAAGCCGAATTTGGACGGATGGCCGTAATGCGTGACCTGGTAGTCGTAGTCCTTCGATCCCTGCAGGTACATGTTGCGGGCATACCAGTCGCCCTGCTCGGGGACGCATTGTGCCGACCAATGCGCCCAGATGCCGAACTTGGCATCGCGGAACCACTCGGGGCAGTGGTACTGCTGGGTGAGGGAATCCCACGTGGGCTGGAACGGCCCGGGAGCGATCGGGGGCCGGGTCGCCAGTTTCAGAGCCAGGGCCTCCATGGCCGTCGGCGGCCCGGGCGAGACGAACGCCGTGGGGGGAGGCGTGGGTTCCGACTCCGCCACCCGTTTTGCGACGAGGGTCTCGGTCGCCAAGTCGCCAACCCGGCGGGTGAGCCGGAGTTCGTTTCCGGCGAAGGTGCCGGTGTAGGCGATCGGCAGGTCCCCGCTCGGGGTGGTGGCCATCTCGACGAATGAAATCGCGTCGCCCGCGACCTTCAAGTCGGTGAGCTGAGTCTCGCCCTTTTGCCCCATGCGTTCCCACCTCGCCCGCCCGCTCGTTTTTCCCGAGCCGTCGGTCTTGAATTCATAAACGTACTTTTGCGGTCCAACCTGGGTGTCGAAATCGGCGGCCCACCGGCCGTCGATTCCGGCAGCCCGGCCGGCGGCGAGTGGGGCGAGGACAACGCAGGCAATCCGCAGAATCGGCAGCGGGATTCTCATGAGCGAAACCATTGCTTCGGCGCCCGGAACACGCAATGGCGGATCGACCGTTGACCCGGTTGGGTCGGGTTCCTTTTGCCGGTGCCGCCGGGTGGTCAGGAGCCGGAGCCATCGCCGCCGCCGGTGGCCGCCCGCATCGACGGTCCGGGCGCCCGAAGGCGATGCCGGAGAGTTCGGGACCGACCGGACGCGATCCGCAACCGGCGGCGACCTCCGGGCGGCGCGGACGGTGGCTCACAGCCAGGAAAACGGTGCGGTCTCGAAGGGTTGGTTCCTCCCCGGGGGGACCTGATTCAAATACTTGGTCAAAGTGGATTCGCGGGCGGACTTTTCTTGACCTTGTGGGTGAAAATGGGGAGAAGTGGGTCATCTTGGGGCACATAGCAGGCCTCTCCCCATGCCCTCGTCGACCAAACCGCGCTACACCGGCCATTTCCGGCATTCATTGGACGACAAGAATCGGCTCACGATTCCGTCCGGTTGGCGCGTGGGCCACACGGAGGAGGATGACTTCGTTGCACTTCCGCATCCGGACGGATATATCGCGGTGCTCCCGCCGCCGGAGGTCGACCGCCTTTATGAGAAGGCGGCCGCCAAGGAACTGAGCGACAGCGAGGCCCAGGACGTCCTGACCCAGCTCTTCGCCCATGCGCAGACCCTGCGGTTCGACAAGCAGGGCCGCATTGGCATCGCGCCCGAGTTGCTCGGCCATGCCGGCGTGGTCAAGGAGGCGGTCATGGCCGGCTCGCTCAGCAAATTCGCCATCTGGAGTCCCGAGCGGTGGGAGGCCAAGGGCCAGCGCATGGATGCGCAGACCTACCGTGATCTCATGCGGCGCGCGGGCATCTGAAACCTCCCGGGCGTCCGGCCGCATTTCTTCATGAACTCGTCCGAAAGCAACCGTTCAAACCGTCCCCCCGGGCTCACCACCTGGACGATTGGAAACCGGCGCTACTATTCGCCGATGGTGCACGCGCTGGAGGGAAGGGCACCCGCCGATTCCTCCCCGCGCACGCGGCCCAATCTCCTCCCCCGCCGGCAGTCAAATCCGCCGACCGGCACGCCCCCGGCGTCGGGCAAGCCGAATCAGGATCCGACTTGATGATGACGATCGTGACCATCGTTGTGGGCGTGGTGCTGCTCGCCGGCGTGGGTGCGCTGTGGCGGGCGGTCGTGCGCGCCCCCACGGGTTACGAGGACGAATCGGGCTTTCACCGCGGCATCCAGCCGCCGCCGGTTGAGATGGAAGCGGCGCCGCCACCGGCGGTCGCGACCCTGGAGCCGGAGCGCAAGGCGCCGGCGGTGTTGATGGCCTCCGAGAGCGGCGTGCCCGACCATGCTTACGGCACTTCATAGACCCGCGTGGCTGGCGATGAGCAGGGGCCATGAACCGGTTTTGCTGCACGAGGCGCTCGAGTACCTCGCGGCCCGCCCCGGCGGACGCTATCTGGACTGCACCTTTGGCGGGGGCGGGCATTCCCGCGCGCTGCTCAAGGCGACGCCTGCGGCGCAAGTGGTGGCGCTGGACCGCGATCCGGCGGCCCAGGAGCGCGCCGCCCTGCTGCGCGAAGAATTCCCCGGCCGGTTTGCCCTGATCGACATCGACTTCGCCCGGCTGGGACAGCTCGATCTCGGCCGGTTTGACGGCGTGCTGTTCGATCTCGGCGTCTCGTCGTTCCAATTGGACGACGCGGATCGCGGCTTTTCGTTCCGGCAGGACGCTCCGGCGGACATGCGCATGGATCCGCGCCGGGGCCTGCCCGCCGCCCGATGGCTGGAGACCGCCACCGTCGAGATGCTCGAGCGCGCCATCCGCGACTACGGCGAGGAGCGGCATTGGCGCCGGATCGTCCGGGCTCTGCTGGCCGCCCGCGGGACCGGGGCGCTGCAGCGCACCGTCAGCCTGGCGGCGGTCGTGACCGGCGCCGTGCCGGCCGGCGACCGCCGCGCCTCGCGCATCGACCCGGCCACCCGCAGCTTTCAGGGCATCCGCATTGCGGTGAACGATGAGCTCGGCGCCCTCGAGCGCGGCCTGCCCGCGGCCTTCGAGCG
>JBJKRD010000299.1:0-9252 GCA_046704925.1 Opitutaceae bacterium
ACGGTGCACAAGGCCGTCGTCACCGGCCCGTGCCACAGCACGCGGCCCCCCGCGGTGATGGTGACGGTGCGCGGCGTCAGGCTGGACAGGTGCAGGGTGAGACGGATGGTCGGCCGGGCCGAACGCGGCCAGACCTGGAGGTCGACGCGTCCCTGGCGTTCGGTCCACGACCATACATGGTGGGCATCGGATTCCCGGCCGTACCAGTGCGGCCCGAGCTCGAACTCGCAGGCGATCCCCTGATGGTGGACCGTGGCGAGACCGCGGTAGTAGTGCGGAACATGACTGAGGGCAAAGAGGCCGGAGAACACGGAGAGATTACCCAGCAGGAGCCAGGACCACGGCGCCCGGGTGCGCACGGCGAGGACGTTGCAGACAAGATTGAGGGGCAGGAGCACCCGGGCCGCCGCCACCGGAAACCCGCTCCAAACCGCCGGGCCGAGGCCCAACATGAGCAGGAGATAGATGGCGCCGACCCGCCACCAGGGATTGGCCGGCTGGCGGCGCACCAGAATAAACAGCGTCTGCGCGACAATGCCGAGCAACGCCAGCAGCGTGGTGCCGGCGAAGACCGGGTCGCGGTGGTGGAGGAGGTCCCCCGCGTTGGCGGCGAGCGCACGGACCAGGCCGGTGCCGGGCCAGCCGAAATTGCCGATGCCGGCGCTGAACGGACCCACCTGCCAGCGAACGTAGGCCAGCCAGAGGAGCAGGGGCGCCGCGGCCAGCAGCCCGCGGGCGAGGTTCCGGAGCCAGGCGGACCGCGAGTTTCCCGGGCCCGTCCAGAATCCGGGCCACGCGAGCAGCGACGTCTCGCGCGTCAACGCGGCGGCGGCGAGCCAGCCCACGCCGGTGCGGATCCGGCCGCGCTCCGCGGCCCGCAGCGCCGCCGCGACCAGCACCAGGGCCGGCAGGTCGATGACGGCGAAGCGCACGCTGCTGAGCACCCCGGCCGAAAACAGGAGGCCGGCCCACGCCAGCCAGCCGCGGCCGTCCGCCACCGGCAGCAGGCGCCAGAGGAGCGCGGCGAAGATGAACCAGGCGACAAGATTGAGGCTCGCGTAGACATTGGCGATCCACGCCGGCCGACCGGCGGCCAGCAGCCAGGCCAGCGCGGGCAGCAGGATGCGTTGCGCGCGGTAGGGCAGGTTGTCGACACCCGAGCGCAGCTCCGCGGCGCGCAGCAGCGGGTGGTAGGCGATCTGGGCGTACTGCATGCCGTCGTACGCCCCGGGGGTGTTGTGAAAGAAGACCGGGTACTCGCGGAAGGCGGCGATGACGTCAGCCCGGTTGGCAGGATCGAGCTGGAGGAACGCGGTGAACCCATACAGCGGGCTCCACATCCGCGCCACCAGCCATACGAAAAACGCCACGGCGACCAGACCGGCGCCGGCCCGGAAACGCCGGGGCCAGGAACGGGGCGGGCTCATGGCGCGCCCGCGGGATCGTAGCGCCAGATGGTGACCTGACGCACCGCGCCCACCTGGGTCCAGTGCCCGGTGAGGTGGCCGTCGAAGGCCTTCCACGGCGCGTCTTCAATCTCGTAGGGAAACAGGACGGCGTAGAGCGGGCGGTCGGCCACCGCGCAGTCGTGGGCGATCCGCTGGAAGAGCGCGGGCGTCAGCATGTCATAGCGGACGAGGGCGTAATCGGTGTAGTAGAAAAAGGCGCCGGTGGTCTGCATGGCCGCCACGACGGCATTGGCGGGCAGGTGGGTTCGCATCCAGCCGACGGTCTCCAGATAGACCCGCTCGCCGTCGGCGATGTGTTGGGCGTCGAAGTACCGCGTCCAGGCGGTGCCGTTGACCACGGCCAGGACGGCGAGCGCGCCCAGGCAGGCGGCGCGCCACGGGAAACGCCAGCGCGCGACCACCGTCTCCGCGACGAGCAGGGCGGCCACGATCAGCGGGGGGAATGACGGCAGGAGAAACCGCAGGCACCACCACACCTCGTGGGTGTGGATGTTGAAAAGGTAGAACGCCGGAAAGATTAGCGCCCACACGCCCAGGAGCACGAGCACCAGGCGCCGGCGGCGCCGGAGCAGCGGCAACGCCAGGGCCAGCACCACCACCGGGGTGAGCAGCACGGGCAGCCAGGTGGCATAATGGAGCAGCGTGGGGAGCGCGACCCGGCGGTTGAATTCGGCGGCCACCGAACCGTAGCCGGTCGTGAAGACCGCGCCGTAGGCGGCCAGGTTGAATTTCGCCAGAAAGACCGCCCCGGGCAGTCCGCCGAGGCCGAGCAGCAGCCACCGTTTCGGGGCGACGCCGAGGGCGATCGCCGCCGGCACGAAGGCGAGCAGGTCGGCCGGGCGCACCAGCACCGCCAGGGCCAGTGCCACGCCGGCGGGCAGCGCCAACCAGGTCCGCTCGCGGCTCCGCCAGGCCAGGTACACGGCCGCGGTCACCCAGACGAGGGCGGGCGCGTCGCTCATGACCTGCATTTCCATGAAGATGTACAGCGGGCTCACCGCGACGATCAGCGCGCCGAGCCAGGCCCAGCCCGCGCCCAGGCCCATGGCGCGGCCGAGGAGGTAGACCAGCCACAAGCCGAGCAACGCCTGCAGGATCAACGCCAGCGCCGGGCCCAGGGTCCAGCCGGCCAGCCGGGCGGCGCCCATGACAAGCAGGGGCACGCCCATCGGATAGGTGGGCGTGAGGGTCACGTGATCGGCATTGGCGACGAAACCCAGCGGCACGTCGATGTACTCCGGCAGCGTCTCGGGATGGGGATCGGGGACGCGGTGCATCGGCACGGTGATCCGGCCCTCGGCGAGCAGCCGCGCGTTGTTCATGTAGCCCGAGGAATCCGAGCCGCCGGCATACGGGCCCACGTGCTGCGCCAGGAAGAGGGCGTAGACCAGAAAGCCCAGGGCAGGCAGCCATTGGCCCCAGCGCGCGAGCCGCGTCGTCGGGGCCACCGGGGCAACGGACACACGGGAAGAATCCATTCTTGCGTTGCGGTTCGGGAGCGTGTCGTTTGTCCATTTTCCGTGGCTCGACTCAACCTCTTTCTCTGGCGCCAGGCGCGGACGTGGTACCGCCTGGCGTACGGTGCGGCCGTGCTGTTTTTCCTCTGGACCGCCGCGCAGTATTATCTGCCGGGAAAAGGCTTCACCTGCCTGATCTACTTCGGCGGCGCGCCGGGGGTGCATCGGATCCGGGAGCTGCGGCACGTCGACTACTACGTCTACAAGGATTCGTACGGCTACGACGCCCAGTACTACGCCCAGATGGCGATCAAGCCGCTGTTGCGGAGCCGCGATCTGGAGGCGTCGGTCGACAACCTGCCGTACCGCGCGCGCCGGATTCTCTTCAGTTGGACCGCGTACCTGCTGGGGCTCGGGCAGCCGGACCTGATCCTGCAGGCGTATGCCCTGCAGAACATCATCGCCTGGGTCCTGCTGGCCTGGCTGCTGATGCGGTGGTTTCCGCCGACGAGCCTGAACCATTTCGTGCGATGGGCCGGGGTGCTGTTCGCCGTGGGCATGACCATGAGCGTGCGGGAGGCGCTGATGGACGGCCCGAGCCTGCTGCTCATCGCGTGGGGCGTGGCCCTGGCCGAGCAGGGCCGCCGCTGGTGGTCGGCCGGCGTGCTGGGCGTGGCGGGCCTCGGCCGCGAGACGAACCTGCTGGCCGCCCTGTCGCTCGCGCCCGGCCGCAACTGGAGCCGGGAGGAGGTCCTGCGGGCGGCGGGGCGCGGGTTGGTGGCGGCGTTGCCGCTGGCCGCCTGGGTGGGCTGTCTGTGGTTCGCGTACGGGGCGCCCAGCAACTTCGGCGCCGGCAACTTCGCCGCGCCCTTCTCGGCCTTCATGGCCAAGTGGTTCGGGGCGGTGCGGGATTTCGCCGAGAAGGGCTGGGATTCGTCGGCGCGGTGGCTCGTGATCATCCTGCTCTCGCTCACCGTGCAGTTCCTCACGCTGGTCCTCCGGCCGCGCTGGTCGGATCCGTGGTGGCGCATCGGGATGCCGTTTGCCGTGCTGTTCGTCTTCCTCGGTCCGGCGGTGTGGGATGGTTTCCCGGGGGCGGCGGCCCGCGTGGTCCTGCCGATGACGCTCGCGTTCAACATGGTGGTCCCGCGGACCCGCCGCTGGTGGCCCGTGCTGCTGCTGGGGAATCTCTCCGTCCTGAGCGCCGCCGACCAGCTCAAGGCGCCCGGACGCGAGGGCTACGAGGTGGAGGGACCGGCGACCGTCTGGATGACGCCCGCGCAGGACAGCATCGAGGTGAGCTTTCCCGGGAATTGGTACCAGACCGAGAAATCTCACCTGGAGTACTGGCGGTGGAGCCGCGGCTCGGCGGATCTGATCATTCACAATCCCCAGCCGGTGCCCGTGGAGGTGAACCTGTATTTCGGATTGCGGGCGTTCGACGTGCGGACGGTCCGGGTGTTGCAGGGCTCACGACTGCGGTGGGAGGGGCGGATCGACCGCGAGGGAACCTCGGTGGTCATCGCGCCCGTCCGTCTGGAACCCGGCGACAATATGTGGCATTTCGAGACCGACAAGCCGCCCATCACGCCCTCGGGGGACACGCTGCGGCCGGTGGCGTTCAACCTGCGCAATCTGGTGATCCAGGCGGTGCGCAAGCTGTCGCCGTCGGAGAAAGTGTTCGGCAAGGGGCCGCCGCCGAGGCCGGACAAATAGCGCAGCCCCCGCAGCCGGACGCGGCAGCGTTTGGGCGATCGTGTCTTCGCGCGGCCGAGCCGCGCGAGGGTATGGCGGAAGGCCGGCGCCAAAGCCTCACGGCTTCGCCGACGATTGTGTAGCGGAACGCGGGAGCGTTTGGCGGATCCCCTCGGATGAAGGCCCTACGGCGCCGGCGGCGCCGCGGTCAGGCTTGTCAGGTCCGCCCGGGGCGATTTGATGGCAGCGAATCGAGTCGCAGTCCCGGCGTCGGCCGGATTTCGTCCCTTGTCTTCTCTCTTTCACCCATCGAGGCGCGCCCGCGTCGGCATGGTGCGGCTGGCCGCCCTGTCGCTGCTGACGGTGGTCATCTGGTGCTGGCAGAACCATCGCCTGACGCGGGCGAGCTGGTCGGTGCCGCTGGACTACACCGGGGATTCGCTCGAGATTCTCGCGCGCATCAAGGCGTCGTCGGAGGGCGACCTGATGCCGTTTCGCTCGCACGTGGTCCACCGGCTGGCCGCCCCGTTTGTCGCAGATTGGAGCGAGTATCCCGGTTCGGACGATCTGGCCAGCTTCGGCCTGGGCGTACTGGCGCGGGGCGTGGGGGTGGTGGCGGCGGCCAACCTGGCGGTGCTGCTGGCGCACCTCACGGCGGCGTGGGGATTCTATCTGGCCTCGCGGCTCCTGCGGCATCGCTGGGAGTGGGCGTTCGCCGGGGCGCTGCTGTTCGCGTTCTCGTTCTTCAGCCTCACGCGCGGCCTGCCGCACCTGTGGCTGACGTTCACGTGGACGGTGCCGCTGGCCCTGCTGAGCTGCTGGCTGATCGCCGGCGGCCGGCGCACGACCGCCCGGCCGGCATGGCGCTGGCTGGGCTACGGCACGGCGGCGGCGCTGGGCGCGAGCAACCCGTACAATCTGTTTCTCTACCTGCAGCTTCTGGCGTGGGCCGTGTTGATCCGCTGGTGGCGGTCCCGCGGGTCGCCCGCGGTGCGTCTGGGGGTGGTTTGGGGTCTCGTGGCCGTGGGCGGGTTCGGCGCCATCCATGCCCACCTCCTGCTCGACCGGAGTGAGGGCGGCGGCCCGCCATTGCTCGTGCGGAATTACGCCGGTACCGAGATCTACGCGCTGAAGCCCATCGAGCTTTTCCTGCCGCCGACCACGCACCACGGCGCGTGGCTGTCCGAGCTCGGCTATCGTTATCTGCGCTGGACCAACTGGCGCGGCGAGGTGTTCTCGCCGTACCTCGGCATCGTGGGTGCGATCGGCCTGGTGTGGATGCTGGTGGCGTTCGTCCGGAGCGCGGCGGTGGAGCGGCGCGGCCGGCGCCCGGGTTATGCGCTGGCCGCCGCCTGGATCCTGCTCTTCTCCGCCATCGGCGGGATCAACAGCATCCTCGCCTTCTACACCGGTCTCGACGTTTTTCGCGCGTCGAACCGCAACAGCATTTTCCTCCTGGCCCTGGCGTTGTTGTTTCTGGCGGCGCGTCTGACCCGGAGCACCCGGACCTGGCGGCCGGGCTGGCGGTTGGGGATGGCCGCGCTGGTCGGCCTGGTCGGCCTGTGGGACCAGCTCCCGGTGCGGGCCGGCCGCGAGGCCGGACAGCAGCTCGCCGCGCGGGTGGACGGCGACCGGCGCTTCGGGGCCGAAATGGAGCGGCGCCTCGGTGCCGGGGCGATGGTGTTCGAGCTGCCGATCCTGGATTTTCCGGAGGGCCGGCCGCAACTCCAGGTGAATGAATACGACGGTTTCCGCCCGTACCTTTTCACCCGCTCGTTGCGTTTCTCCTACGGCGAAATCAAGAACCGGGCCCGCGACGCCTGGCAGCACGACTGCCGGCGCCTGGCCCCGGCGGAGTTGGTCCAGGTCCTGGAGAGCTACGGCTTTTCCGGCATCTACCTCGACCGCCGCGGCTACCCGGATCAGGCGAAGAACCTGCTGGCCGCCTTTGCCGCGGCGGGATGTCCGGACGTGATCCAGGCGCCGTCGCCGGGCGAATGCCTGGTGGTGCTGCATCCGGCCGCGCATCCGCAGCCGCCGTTCGCGCACTCGTTCACCTACGGCGACGGCTGGAATCGGCTGGAGCTGGCGGGCGATGCCAATGCGCTGCGGACGAGCCCGCCATCCCCGGAACACGGGGGCGCGGCGGCGATCGAACGGCCTTCGGAAACGATCCGCTGGACCGACGGCTCGGCGTCGTTGTCGTATTACAATCCGCTTGCCCGACCGCTCCAAGGATCCCTGCGGCTGGCGGTCAGCGGCGTCGGTGAGCGGACGGTGATGCTCTTGGTCGACGGGCGCGAGCTCGGCCGGGTGCGCGTCGGCGGGACGGCGAAGGAGATCGACGTTCCGACGGTCGACTTGCGCCCGGGGGTGAATCGCATCGATCTGGTCACCCCCGAACCCGCGATCCGGGTGAGTCAGCAGCGCCTGCATCTGCGGGCGATCGCGGTGCACGAAATGCAGATGCGGTTGACGACGGGGCTGACCGTCGAGCTCACGGGCGACCCGGGCGGCGCGCGGTAGGGCGCGGTCGATTGGTTGAATGTCCAAGCCAAAGCCCCCCGGCTTCGGTTACGAATGTGCTTTTCCGCAGCCGAACGCGCCTGCCGGCCGAAGGCTGGTCACCGTTTGGAGGAGTCCCAAAGCCCCCCGGCCTCGGCTACGAATGTGCCGCCCCGTAACCAAACGCGTGAGCCCCCGGCGGCTGCGTCGCTTTTTCGTCGCCACGGCCGTCCGGGAACCGCATCTAGTCCCCCATGGAGCCTGCCGAGTACGCCAAGCTGGCGGCGGTCGAGGACCGGATGTGGTATTTTCGGTCGTTGCACGCGCACCTGCACCGGGAGGCCCGGCGGCGCCTGCACGGCGGCCCCGGCGACGTCCTCGACGCCGGCTGCGGCACCGGCGGATTGATCCGCGACCTCGAGCGGTGGGAGCCGCGCTGGCGGCTCGCCGGCCTCGACCTATCCCCGGTCGCCATTGAGCTGGCGCGACGGCGCTGCCGGGCCCCGATGCTCGAAGGATCCGTGACCGCCCTGCCGTTTGGGGACGGCACCTTCGATTTGATCGTGTCGGCGGACGTGCTCTACGAGCTCGAGGACCCCGCCCGGGCGCTGGCCGAGTTCCGGCGGTGTCTGCGCGCCAACGGCTGGCTGGTGGTGAATGTGCCGGCCTATCGCTGGCTGTGGTCCTATCACGACGTGGCGGTGCATTCGCGGCATCGCTTTGTGCGCCGGGAGGTCGCGGCGCTGTTCGCGGCGGCGGGATTTGCCGTGGAGGCCAACACGCACTGGAATGCGCTGGCATTTCCCCTGGTGGTCGTGAAGCGCAAGCTGTTCGCCCGGCGGACCGACACCAGCGACGTGAAGCTCTACCCGGCGCCGCTCGAATGGTGCTTCCACGGCCTGATGGCGGTGGAGCACGCCTGGCTGCGGCTCGGCGGCCGGTGGGCGTGGGGAAGCTCGATCCTGGCCTGCGGCCGGCGTGCTTGACCGCCGGCGGCCGGCGACGGTGCGCGTCAGCGTTGATAGGTCAGCGAGAGATCCTCGACCATCACCCCCAGCCGGCGCTCGTCGCCGGGGGGTCGGCGCAGGTTGCCGCTGAACTCAAACTCCAGCCGATTGGCGCCGGGCTGGAGGGGCACCGGCAGCGACCGGATGGCGGTCCGCGCGGCGGTGACCTGACCTTCCCACAAGACTCGTTCGCCGAGGCGGATCGTAACCCGGCCCGGGGACAGGCTGGCGAGCGTTGCGCTCAGGCACGCATGATCCGGCTCGCCGGAATCCCGCCAGAGCATCAGGGCGGCCCACCGTCCCGACCAACGCCACACATGGCCGCCCCCGCGTTCGGGCGAAAACCACCCGCGTTCCGCGTAGCGCGCGGGACCCGCGAATCCGCTTGCTGCCTGCTCATCCCAAGCGCTGAGCAGACGCGGATCGTCGGCACGGGGCAGCTCCGGATGCGCGGCGGGATGAAGACGAAAGGCGGCCAGGTGGGTCGCCTCGGGCAGCGGGATGGCCGGCAGCCGCAGAGCGGTCAGGGCCGCGACCAGTTGGGCGGCGTCGTCCGGGAAGGCGCGGCGGTCGATCGTGAGCACGTCGAAGCCGGCGGCTTCCAGCGCTGGCACCATCTCGCGCGGCGGCTGCCGGGCGATGAGCCCGGCCCAGTTGACGGCGAGGGAACCGCGCAACCCGCCGTAGGAGATGCGCAGGGAGGGATCGGCCAGGAAGAGGCGGAAGTGCTGGTAGTCGGTGAAAGTACCCTGCGTCGGCGCCTCGGGAAAAGGGACCACGGGGAGCTGGAACACCCGGGCATCCGCGGCGACCGCGGTGAGACGGTCGGCGGCGGCGCGGTCCGCCGCCAGGGTCTCGGCGGCGCTCCGGTAGGTGGCGAGCGGCATCGCCGGCGGCAGCTGGTCGGCGACCCCGACAAGGACGAGGAGGAACGCAAGGCCCCAAGAAACCAGCGGCCGCCGGCCGAGACGCTGCAGCTGGCCCAGCCCGAAAAACAGGGCCCAGAGAAAGATGAAGATGCAGTAGCGGTTGGTGGCGCGGAAGAGGTCGAGTCCGCCCAACGCGAGCAGGCCGTTGATCCCGCCGACGCTCGAGAACGTCAGCACCCAGGCGCAGCCG
>JBJKRD010000300.1:0-4809 GCA_046704925.1 Opitutaceae bacterium
GTACCAGATCCCCGGCATGCAGAAGGTCAACCAGGCGCTCGGGCGTCTCGTGCGCGCGCCGGGCCAGCGCGCCAAGGTGCTCCTGCACTGCCGCCGGTTCGGCGAACCTTCGTATGCGAACCTGCTGGCGCCCGATTATCGGAACGGCCGGCTCATCAACGACGACAACGATCTCGCGGCGTGGCTGAACCCCTGAACGCTTGGAGCGGGCTGCCGCGGCCCGGGCCGGGCACGAATTGATCGCTTGCCGCGGGCCCCCGGCTCGCATCGCATCACGGACGGTGCCCTGGCCCCAAGATTATACCCCGCTCGGCGGCGTCGGCGTTTCCGCGATCGTGGCGGCGCTGCCTGTGCTGACCCTGCTGGCCCTCCTGGCCTTCTGGCACGTTCGCGCCCACCTCGCCGCCATCGCCGGTCTGCTGGTCGCGGCCGGCGTGGCGGTCGTCGTCTACCGCATGCCGGCGCACCTGACCCTGGCGGCCGCCGGCTACGGGGCCGCGTTCGGCCTGTTCCCCATCGGCTGGATCGTGCTCAACGCCATCTTCATCTACAACCTGTCGGTCGAGACCGGCCAGTTTGCGGTCCTGCAGCGGCAGATTGCGGGCCTGTCCGACGATCGGCGCATCCAGGCCCTGCTGATCGCGTTCTGTTTCGGAGCCTTTGTGGAGGGAGCCGCGGGCTTCGGCGCGCCGGTGGCCATCACCGGCGCCCTGATGATCGGACTGGGCTTCAAGCCGCTGGAAGCCGCCAAGCTCGCGCTGATCGGCAACACGGCTCCCGTCGCCTTCGGCTCGCTGGGCATCCCGCTGGTCACCCTGGCCAAAGTCACCGGGCTCGACCTGCACGCCCTGACCGCGATGGTGGGGCGGCAACTGCCGGTCTTTTCCCTGCTGGTGCCGTTCTGGCTGATCGCGGCCCAGGTCGGGTGGCGCGGGATGCTGGGCATCTGGCCGGCCTGCCTTGTGACCGGCGCCAGTTTCGCCACCGTGCAACTGCTGGTGAGCAACCTCCACGGTCCCTGGCTGGTTGACCTGGCCAGCTCGCTCGCGTCGATGGGCTCCCTCCTCGTCCTGCTGAAATTCTGGCGCCCGACGCGCGCGCTCCGCCGTCCCGCGGTTGATGCCGACCCGGCCACCGCCGTGACGGCCGGCACTGGCGCTGGCGCCGCGCTGCGGGCGTGGCTCCCCTGGATGCTCCTCTCGGCGTTCGTCTTTCTCTGGGGTCTGCCGGCGGTGAAACAGGCGCTCGATGCCCTGTTTGGTCCGACCGTCGCGGTGCCTTCACTCCACCTCGCGGTCGAACGCGTGCCGCCCGTCGTGCGCCGACCCGAACTGGAGCCCGCCCTGTACGCCTGCAACTTCCTGTCCGCCACCGGCACCGCCCTGCTGCTGGCGGGCGTCGTCGCCGGCTTCAGCCTCGGCCTCGGGCCGCGCCGCCTGCTGGCGGTCTATGGCCGGACCCTGGCGCGCGTCCGGATCCCGCTGCTCACCATCGCCGGCATGCTCGCCCTCGGCTTCACCACGCGTTACTGCGGCAGCGACTCCACCATGGGGCTGGCGTTTGCCGCCACCGGCGTCCTGTTTCCCTTCTTCTCCCCGCTGCTCGGCTGGCTTGGCGTCGCATTGACCGGCAGCGACACGGCCTCGAACGTCCTGTTTGGCAACCTGCAGCACGTCACCGCCGGCCAGCTCGGGCTATCCCCGATTCTCACGTCGGCGGCCAACAGCGCGGGCGGCGTCATGGGCAAGATGATCGACGCGCAGAGCATCGTGGTCGCGAGCGTCGCCACCGGCGGCCGGTCCGACAGCCCCGACGTCGGCACGATCCTGCGGGCCGTCTTCTGGCACAGCCTCGGCCTCGCCCTGCTCATGGGCGTGCTCGTCCTGACGCAGGCCTACCTCTGGCCCGGCGTCGTGCCGGGACCGTGAGTGCCCGACACCCTCAGCGGCCGGACGGCGGCGTCGGCCCGGGATTGACCCCCGGCAATCTTTGGACGCGGGCCGCCTGGTCCAGGGTGCGCAGCCACATGCCGCCGCCGGTCTGCTTGTAGGCCTGCAGCCCCGGCGCGGTTCGGCGACCGCGCCCTACAGCGTTGGCACGTCCCAAACGTGCAGGGCGGCATCGCCGAATGCCGCCGGCGTCCCAGGACCTGAAATTTCGCCTTCATCTGCCCCCCAAGTTTCTCCCAGTGCGCGGCCAGCCCCGCCTGCACCTCGTCGAGCGCCAGCCCGAGCTTTTTCGCCTCCACCACGAGGCGCTCCAGCTCGGCGCCCAGCAGCTCCGCCCGTTCGCGGCGGTCCGCCGGCGCCCGCTCCGCCACCACGCTGCCCACCGCCGGCGGTCCCTGGCCTTTCGGCCGGGAATCGCGGCGCGCGGCTTTTCGCTTTACCGGTTTGCCCGGCCCCGCCACAACGAGGGCTCGTGGTGGCAATGAAAAACATCGACTCCGCGGAAATCCCGCAGGCGATTCAGGCGCTGGCCGCCTCGCGACCCGGCCCGCCCCGCGGCGGGACCGACCCCTCATTTCGCGGCGCCGACCTCGGCCGCCATCCCAGCCCCGCGCGTTGGCAGATCCATAGGTGAGAGTGCCGTCGTCGATGAAGCCCAGCCTCCCCGCCGCCAACCGATTGGGCTCGGGCCGATTGCCCTTCATGCCGCACTTTGGGCTGGGCCCCTCGACGAGATGGTGCTGTGCCGCCGCGTTTGCGGTGACGTTAGCCGTCGCAGGAGCGTCGCAAGACCTTCAGCATATGACCGCCATGGTCGAGGCCCAGGCTGAGGGCCATCGATTCATGGGCTCGGTACTGGTGGCCAAAGGGAGCGACGTGGTCTTCGAAATGAGCGTGGGGCTGGCGAACGTCGAGTGGAACCTCCCCGATTCGGCGACAACGAAGTTCCGGATCGGATCGTTGACGAAACAGTTCACGGCCGCCGCCATCCTCCTCCTGCAGGAACGGGGCAAGCTCAAGGTCGACGATCCCATTGCCAGGTATTTCCGCGACCTCCCCGCTTCATGGCGGTCGATTACGCTTCGCCAGATGCTCACCCACACCTCCGGCATTCCGGACACCACGGATTTGCCGAAGCCGGATGCCCGGGAGTGGGAGCTCTCGGGCTTTACCCCCGCCATGCTTTTTGAACGGATGCGGGGCGTACCGCTCGATTTCGATCCCGGCACGAATTTCAAATACAGCAACACGGGCTATCTCCTCCTGGGATGGATTGTGGAGCAGGTGTCGGGTCAAACCTATCGCGAGTTTCTGCAGCAGAACTTCTTTGCTCCCCTCGGCATGGCGGACAGCGGGTACGACCTCAATTCCACGATCCTCCCCCAACGCGCGTCGGGATACCGGACCGGAGCCTTGGGCATCCGCAATGCGAACTACATCGACATGCGCGCGCCCGGCGGCGCCGGAGGCGTGTATTCCACGACTGGCGATTTGCTGAAGTGGACGCGGGCTTTGTTTGGCTGCAAGGTCCTGCACCCCGCTTCGCTCGAAGAGATGACCACGCCGGTCAAAAGCCATTACGCCTTTGGCCTGCAGGTCGCGTCGAAGGACGGACGCCAACGCTTCGCCCACGGCGGCGGCATCAACGGCTTCGGATCCTTTCTCGCCTATTTCCCGGCAAGCGGCGTCACCATTGTCGTCCTGTCCAATGTCGAAGGTCCGGCCGCGGCGCTGTTGGAGGAACAATTGGAGACGGCCTATTTCGGCGGTTGAGGTGCCCTGCGCGGCTTTTCGCTTTACCGGTCCGCCGCTCCCCGCCACAACGAAGGCTCGTGGCTGCAACGCAAAGCATCGGCTCCGCGGAAATCCAGCAGGCGATCCAGGCGCTGGCCGCGGCCATCGCCCGCCGCCACCCCGGGGCGCCGCCCATCCTGCTCGGCGTCGCCAACGGCGGCATCGTCCTCGCCCGGCGGCTGGCGGCGCTCCGCCCCGGCTCGCCCTGCGGGGTCATCGACATTTCCTTTCACCGCGACGACTTCGGCCGCAATCCGATCCCCAAGGAGTTCGCCCCCACCGAAATCCCGGTCGACGTCAATGGCGCGGCCGTCGTCCTCGTGGACGACGTGCTGTATTCCGGCCGCACCGCCAAGGCCGCGCTCGACGAACTGTTCGACCACGGCCGGCCCGCGCACGTCGAGCTGGCCGTGCTGGTCGACCGCGGCGGCCGCCGCCTGCCCGTCGCCGCCGATTACTGCGGCCTGACTTTGACGGCCACCGACGGGGAGCGGGTCCAGGTCGTGCTCGATGCCCGCGACCCCGCCCGCGACGCCATCACGGTCCGCCCGAATTGATCCTCCCGCCCTTCCGATGCCCTGGACCCGCCGCCACCTGATCGCCATCGAGGAGCTGAGCCGAGCCGAAATCGACCAGGTTCACGCGACGACCGCCGCCTTCAAGAAGATCCTCGGCCGCAGCATGAAGAAGGTGCCGGCGCTGCGCGGCAAGACGATCGTCAACCTCTTCTTCGAGCCGAGCACCCGGACGCGCATCTCGTTCGAAATGGCGGCCAAGCGCCTCAGCGCCGACGTCATCTCCTTCGATGCCGCCCGCTCCAGCACCACCAAGGGCGAAACGCTGCGCGACACCGCGCAGAACATCCAGGCGCTCAACGCCGACATGATCGTCATCCGCCACTCCGCCGCCGGCTCGCCCCTGTACCTCTCCCACCTCCTCAACATCCCGGTGGTCAACGCGGGCGACGGGGCCCATGAGCACCCCACCCAGGCCCTGCTCGACACCTTCACGATGCAGGAGCACCTCGGCAGCCTGCGGGGCCGCAAGGTCGTCATCCTCGGCGACA
>JBJKRD010000301.1:0-4410 GCA_046704925.1 Opitutaceae bacterium
GGACGTGGTGCCGAACGAGGGCTGCGTCATCACGGTCTCGCATCAGGGATTCATCAAGCGCACCCCGGTGGCCGCCTACCGTTCCCAAAAACGCGGGGGCAAGGGCGTCATCGGCACCGAGACCTACGAGGAGGACTTCGTGGAGCACCTCTTCACCGCGTCGACCCACGATTACATCATGTTCATCATGAACAACGGCCGGGTGTACGTGGAGAAGGTGTACGAGATCCCGGAGGGCACCCGTGCGTCCAAGGGCAAGTCGGTCACCAGCGTCCTTGCCCTTCACACCGACGAGAAGATCGCGGCGATGATCTGCGTCAAGGAGTTCTCCGACCAGGGACATCTCGTCATGGCCACGCGCAACGGGATCGTCAAAAAGACCAGCCTCGCGGAGTACGCCAACCCACGCCGGGGCGGCATCATCGGCATCAAGCTCGAGGAGGGCGACGCCCTCGTGGGTTGCGTGCTCACGAGCGGCGAAAACGAGGTGGTGCTGATCACCTACGGGGGCATGTCGATCCGTTTCCACGAATCCGACATGCGCGACCAGGGGCGCGCCACCGTCGGAGTGACCGGAATCCGCTTCAAGACCGAGGGCGACTTCGTGAAGTCAATCGATGTCGTCGATCCCAACTGCACCCTGCTGGTCGCCAGCGAGGAGGGCATCGGCAAGCGCACGTCATTCGACGAGTACCGCCCGCAACATCGCGGCGGCTCCGGGATAATTGCGATCCGCCTGAAGGCGGGCATGGGCGTCGCCGGCGCCCTGAGTGTGCGCGAAGACGACGAAATCATGCTGCTGACCGCCCGGGGGCAGAGCGTGCGCACCGGCGTCAAGGAGATCCGGCAGACGGAAACGCGAGCCTCCAAAGGCGTGAAGCTCATCGGTCTCGCCGACGGCGACAAGCTCCTGGCCATCGCCCGCATCGTGGAAACCGAGGAGGAGCAGGAAGCGCCGGGCGAAGGTCCGGCACCGCCGCCCGCCTAGGGCGGACCCGGCGGCCGCAGGCCTGCCCGGAACGACGCATCGAAAGCCATTCCGACCTTGCCATGGCGGTGTCCGGATCATCTGCTGGGCATTCTCTTTCTTGAGCCCCTTTTCCCATGCCCGGGAAACTCGCTTCCTTGCTCGATCCTGCGCGCATTGCGCTGAAGCTGCAGAATGCCAAGCGCACGGCTGCCCTTAACGAGGTCGCCCATCTGCTCGAGGGCCACCCGGACGTCCTTAATTTTTCCGGCTTTTACGCCGAACTTCTCGCCCGGGAGCGTCTGGACACGACTTATATCGGCAACGGCATCGCGCTGCCGCATGCCCGCACCGAGCATGTCCGGAAAATCGTCATGGCCGTCGGTCGCAGCGATGAGGGGGTGTTCTTCGAAAACTGCAATCAGACCGTAAAGCTGCTGTTCGTGATTGGCACCCCCCGGTCGAATCCCGGGGACTATCTGCAGTTGGTCGGCCTGCTCTGCCGCATCCTCAAGGACCCCGCGGCCTGCGGCGCCCTGCTGGGGGCGCCGACTCCCGAGGCCTTCCGGCAGTCCCTGATGGACCTCGAAACCGGAGCAAGCCGCGCCACGCCGCCCGCCTGATTCCTGCAGCTTCGGGCGCCCGGGCTTGCCTCAAGCCGACCCGGCGGCACCATCCGTTTTTGGCCATGATTCATTCCTTCATTTTCAGCGAAGGCCGGATTGTCGGTCACGACCTCGAACAGGAGGCGCTTCGCTTGGTGCGTGGCGACAAGGGCCTCATGGTCTGGGTCGACCTGGACAACCCGACCGACGACGAAGTGAAACAGGTGCTCGACGGCGTCTTCCAGTTTCATCCGCTGGCGATCGAGGACTGCGTGACGCCCAGCTCCCTGCCCAAGATCGAGGATTACGACGAATACCTTTTCCTCATCATGCACGGCGTGACCCTGGATGGCGCACGCAATTTCGCCACCAGCGAGCTCGATCTCTTTCTCGGCAAGGATTACCTCGTCACCTTTCATCGGACGCCGCTGCCGTCGGTCCAGGCGCTGCTGGACCGCTGCGCCAAAGCCGCCGCCGTCGTCGCCCGCGGACCCGACCGGCTGGCCCACGGCATTCTCGACCACCTGATCGACAACTACAAACCGGTCGTGGACGCGCTGCACTCCCGCCTCGACGAGGTTGAGGATCAGCTCATCGCCCAAGGCGGCGGCCAGTTCATCAACGAGCTGCTCGAGCTGCGCCGCGAAATCTCCCAACTGCGTCAGATCATCCGCCCCCAGCGCGACGTCATCAACCGCCTTGCCCAGGGCGAGAGCAAGATGATCCGGAGCATGTTGCTTCCGTACTTTCGCGACATCCGCGATCACCTGGTGCGAAACGAGGAGACCGCCGCGAGCTACGCCGAGCAACTGCTCCTGTCGTTCGATCTGTATCTGAACAAGGCATCCTTCCAAACCAACGAGGGCATCAAGGTCTTGACCGCCCTGACGGCCCTGACCATCCCGGCGATCCTGGTCGGCACCTGGTACGGCATGAACTTCCACCACATGCCCGAGCTGGATTGGCCGTGGGCCTATTTGACGGCCTGGCTGTTGACCGGCGTATGTACGGTGCTGATGTGGATTTACCTTAAGCGGAAAAAAATGCTGTAACGGGGCGGGAACGCCGGGCGCACCTGGTCATTGGATCCGGGCGGCCTCGGTCTCAAGTTGGGACACCAATTCGTCCATCTGGTCGATCACCGCCTGCACCGTCGCCGGCTGGGTCAGATCCACGCCGGCCCGCCGCAACTGGTTCATCGGGTAATCGTCGCCGCCGCTCTTCAGCAGGGCGAGATAGCGTTCCGTCGCCGCGGCCCGCTCGGCCTCGGTGCCGGTGGTCATCGTGCGATAGAGCTGCGCTGACGAGGCAAAGCAGGTGGCATACTGATAGACGTAATAGGGCCAATTGAAGAAGTGCGGGATGCGCGCCCACGTGTAACGCTCCAGGTCGTCCGGCGCGATGGTGTCACCGTAATAGTCCCGGGTCAGACGTCCGTAGATTTCCTTGAGAACCTCGGTCGTGACCGGCTGCCCCTGCTCGGCCAGGCGGTGCGCCTGCAGCTCGAAATCGGCGAAGAGCACCTGCCGGTAAAAGGTGCCCGCGATGTTGTCGACCGCGTGCTGGATCAGGACAAAACGCTCCCGCGGATCGGTCGTCGTCTCCAGCAACCGGCGGAGCAGCAGCCGCTCGTTCATCGTCGAGGCCACTTCGGCCACGAAGATCGTGTAGTTGGCGGTCGCATAGGGCTGGTTGGCAAACGCGAGCAGGGTGTGCATGGAATGACCCGCCTCGTGGGCCAGCGTAAAGACGGCGTCCAGCGTGTCGTTGTAATTCATCAGCATGAACGCGCCCGCGCCGTAGACGGGGGCGCTGTAGGCGCCGCTGCGCTTGCCGTCGTTCTCGTAGACATCGACCCGGCCGCCGGCGAAAAGCTGTTTCATTTCCGCCTGGTAGGCGGCGCCCAGCGATGCCACCGAAGCGATCACCATCCGCCGCGCTTCGTCGTAGGGATAGGTGCGCTCCACCCGGTAGATGGGAATGTAGTTGTCATAGATATGATAGCTGGGGAGTCCGAGCAGCCGTTGCCGCAGGCGCAGGTAGCGCTGCAGCGGCGCGGTACCCGCCCGTACGGTCTTGACGAGGGTCTCCACCACGGCCGGCGGAATGTTGTTACCGTTGAGCGCCGCTTCGAGGGTGGTGGGGTAGTTGCGGGCCTGCGCCAGATACCAGTCGCGCTGCAACACGCCGTTGTAGAGGGCGGCGTAGGTGTTGGCTGTCGCAGTGTAGGTCCGGAGGTAGTTTTCGTAAGCCTTGGTCCGGTCGGCCTGGTCGTAATCGGTGCTCAAAATCGCCTGGTAGGCGCCCGGCGAGAGCGTCACCTCCCGGCCATCCGCCAGCGTGATCTTGGGGAACTTGATGTCCGAGGTGGACAACTCTTGGAAGGCGGTGGTCGGCGCCTCGCTCAGACGGGTGCCATAGGACAGCAGGCGTTCCCCTTTTTCGTCGAGGACGTGCTGCTGCAGCCGGTAGTTGTCGAGGATGGTGAATCGATAGACGGCCAGATCGGGCGTCTGCTTGATCCAAGCCGCCATCGTCGCCTCGGGAATCGTCAGCACTTCCGGCGTGAACCAGGCGGTGGCGATGCCGAACTTGGCGGCCAGGGCCCGCACCCGCTGAAAACGCGCGCTCACCCCTTGGTCGCGCGTGTCGATGTCGCGCTGGAGTTGCACGTAGCCATCCACCTTGCCCAGGAGAATGCCGATCTCATCGGCGAGCCGGTAGGCGCCCAATACCGCCTGCGGCCCCCGGGCCAGCGTGCCCTTGAGAGAGGCAAACTCGGACATCTTGGCATACAACGACTTCATCCCCTCCTCCCAGCGGTCGCAGTTGGCGAAG
>JBJKRD010000302.1:0-26157 GCA_046704925.1 Opitutaceae bacterium
CCCCGTGGCAGCTCGCGCAGTTGACGACCTCGACCGCGCCCCCGCGCGTGGCCAGGCCGTGGAAGCTGTCCGAAAAGGTCTGAAAGACGTCGCCTTCCAGACCGTATTTGGCCGTCAACCGCACCGACGCGTGGCAGGTCGCGCAGACCTGTTGGGCCACGTTTTTCGAGTACACCGGCGAATGCGGGTCGGTGGCGGCCCGGATGTTGTGTTCACCGTGGCAGGAGGTGCAGACCGGCGAGTCGAGATTGCCGAGCCGGAGTGCGGCGGCATGGACGCTGGAGTCGTATTCCGCCGCGATCTTCACGTGGCATTTGCCGCAGGTCTCGGGGATGTGCTGCTTGCTGATGCGCGAGCCGGCGATCATCGCCAGGTTCATCTGATGGCTGCCGTGGCAGTCGACGCAGTTGGCGGCGTCGGCCTGCCCGCGGGCCAGCGCCGCCCCATGGACGCTGCGGTCGAAGGACGCGACAAACGGCATCCCCAGCAGCGTCTTGCCGGCGACCGAGGCCTTCTTCAGGTGGCAGGATTCGCACAGGGCGACCTGGTCGAGCTTGAGGGCCAGCCGTGAGCCCCCCGGCGCCGGGCTGGCGATGGGCTTTTGGTGGCACGCCAGACAAGCGGGGGCATCCGCGGCGCCGGCGTTCAGGGCGTGGCCATGGGCGGAGGCCAGAAACTGTTCACGCTCCGTCTCGTGGCAGCGTCCGCACGCCGCCACCTCGCGCGCGCGGGCGAACGGGAAATCGGCGGATTTGACCGCCGCCATGGCGTGCGTCCCGTGGCAGGCGCTGCAGGCGGTGTCCGGCCCGGCGGGGAGCGGCGATCGGGCCAGGCGCGGGTGAAAGGCATGTTTGCGGCCGGCGTCGTCGTGGCACGCGGAGCAATCCACCGGCTTGGGGGTCTTTTGGTGCGGAATGCTGTCCGGGTCGATGCCCTCGTGGCAGTCCGTGCAGTCCAGCACGCCGTGCACCGACTTCGCGATCGCGGCGCGGTCGACGTAGAGCGAGACCATGCGGCCCGCCCGCTTCATCTTCAAGGTCTGATCACCGTGGCAGTCCAGGCAGGCGGCGGACGGGTTCGCCGCCGGGGCCGCGCCGAGGGCGGCGGTCAGGAACAGGCCCGCCACGCCCAGCCATGCCGGACGGTACCGGCAGGGGCCGCGCGGCCGGACGGAGACGATCGGTGCAGGCGCCATGCGGGGTGGATGATCGGCCCCATCGTATCGGGAAAGGGCCGCCTCGACACCGCATGGGTTGACCGATCATGGGCGTTTCTTGGCCTGCCGGGCGCGGGCCGCGATGCCGCAAAAGTTGCCCGTGAGCGCCGCAAAATATGCCCAGTATCCGTCAACCGATGCGGTGTGGGTGGCGGCGGTTCCGGTTATGATGGCCGCAAATCAGAAACTTGCGTATGGGACCGGGCATCACGCCATCGATCCGGCCGCGCTGGCTGCGTGGCGGCCACGGCGCCGCTATCCGGGCGGTGGGATTTCTCTGGCTGGCGCTGGCGATTCCGGGCCGGGGCGCGGAGGTGATTGCGAACCAGGACTGTCTGGATTGTCACGAGGCGGAGCCCCTGCCCAAGGGCAAGGGAGGGCCGGCCAAGTTCACCGGCGTGCGCCCGGAGTTCTTCAAGAAGTCCGTCCATGGCGCGCTCCATTGCGTGGACTGCCATACCGGCATCACCGACATCCCCCACGCCTCGAAGCTGCCCCCGCCGCAGTGCGCTTCTTGCCATGCCAAGGAGGCGGCGCAATATGCCACCAGCATTCACGGCGTCAGCCACACCATGGGGGCGTCGGAGGCGGCGACCTGCGCCAGTTGCCACGGCTCGCACGAGATCATCCCGGTCAACGAGCTCCAGTCGCCGGTGTTCAAGCTCAACCTGCCGCGGACCTGCGGAAAGTGTCACGACAATCCCGGCCTGACCCGGGAATACCGGCTGAAATACCCGCAGGTCGCCAACCAGTTTCTCGACAGCATTCACGGCCGGGCGCTCGAGGAGATGGGTCTGATCGTCGCCCCCTCGTGCAACGACTGCCACGGGGTGCACAACATCAAGCGCAGCATCGACCGCGACTCGCCCACCTACCACCTCAACGTCGCCAAGACCTGCGGCAAGTGCCACCTCGGCATCGAACAGATCTACGACCAGAGCGTGCACGGGCAGTTGCTGGCGAAGGGTGAAAACCGGGGCCCGGTCTGCACGGATTGTCACACCGCGCACCAGATCGAGAACCCGGCCAACACGAACTTCAAGGCGCTGAGCGACCAGCGGTGCGGGAGCTGCCACCAGAACCGGCTCGCTCATTACGACGAGACCTATCACGGCAAGGCCATGGCCCTCGGCCGCCCCAACATCGCCCCCGCCGTCGCGGCCTGCTACGACTGCCACGGCAGTCACAACATTTTCCCGGTCAGCGATCCGCGATCGCTGTTGTCGAAGGGGCGGATTGTCAGCACCTGCCGCAAGTGCCACTCCGGCGTGGGGCCCAAGTTCACGGAGTACGAACCGCACGCCGACCCGCTCGACGGGGCGCATTACCCGGCGCTCCACCGGGTGTTCGTCTTCATGACGCTGCTGCTGGTCGGGGTGTTCGCGTTTTTCGGGGTGCACACCCTCTTCTGGCTGGTCCGGTCGATCTACCTCTACCTGCACGATTCGAAGACCTTCCGGGAGGCCAAGGTCCGGGCGCACACCGACGACGAGCAGTTCACGCGCTTCACGCCCTTTGAGCGCTTCCTGCACCTGCTGGTGGTCAGCAGCTTCCTGCTGCTGGTGGTGACGGGCATGCCGCTCAAGTTCTATTATACCGACTGGGCGAAGACCATCTTCAACCTCCTGGGGGGCGCCGACGTGGCGCGATCGCTGCACCATTTCGGAGCGATCATCACCTTCACCTACTTTGGCCTGCATCTTGGCGAACTCATGGTGTCGCTGTGGCAGCACCGCCGCACGGTGCGCAATCCCGCCACCGGCCGCCTGGAATGGCGCCGCTTCTGGCAGGCGTTGTTCGGACCGGACTCGATGGTGCCGTCGTTGCAGGACTGGCGGGATTTCATCGCCCACCAGAAGTGGTTCTTCGGCAAGGGGCCGCGGCCGCAGTTCGACCGGTGGACCTACTGGGAGCGCTTTGACTACTTTGCGGTGTTCTGGGGAATTTTCGCCATCGGCCTCTCGGGCCTCGTGATGTGGTTCCCGAAGTTCTTCACCGGCTTCCTGCCCGGGTGGATCATCAACATCGCGCTGGTGATCCACTCCGACGAGGCGCTCCTGGCGGCCGGCTTCATCTTCACCTTCCATTTCTTCAACACCCACTTCCGGATCGAGAAATTCCCGATGGACACCGTCATCTTCTCGGGCCGGATCTCCAAGACCGAGATGCTGCACGAACGGCGGCGCTGGTACGACCGCCTGGTGGCCGAGGGTCGGCTCGATCGCTACCGCAAGAGGGACGACTGGGAGGGCAGCCAGCGCATCGCCAAGGGTTTCGGATTCCTGTTCTTCGGCACCGGCCTCATCCTGCTCGCCCTGATCGTCTACGCCATGGTGTCGCGGTTGCTGCATTAGGCGCGCCGCGGCCGGGGGCTCACGCGGCCTGCGGGTGGCCGGTTTGGCCGAGATCGAGGGCGGCGGCGGCCGCGTTGTCCCGCACCTGGTCGGGGGATTTGCACCCGGGAATCACGGCGGTCACCGCGGGATGACGGAGGCACCAGGCCAGTGCCCAGCGGGCCATGGGTGTGCCGGCCGGGACCGCGGCGGCGAGGCGCGCGACCTCGGCGAGCTTCGCGTCGCGGTCCGTCTTCATCCACGCCTCGCGAACATCGGTGGCGGGAAAGACGGCACCGGGCCGGTATTTGCCGGAAAGAAAGCCGGTGGCCAGCGGCACCCGGGCCAGGACTCCCAGGTTTTGTTTGCGGCACGAGGGAAACACCGCCGCCTCGGGCTCGCGCTGCAGCCGATTGTAGACGACCTGGATGGAGCCGGCGCCGACCAGCGTCGCCCGGTCGGTCTGGTAGGTATTCGTGTTGGGGCTGATCGAGATGCCCAGGTGCCGCACCCGGCCGCGGGCCTGTTCCGCGAGCAGGGCCTCCCACAACCCGGCGGTGCGGAACTGGTCGTCCTTGGCGGAGTGACACTGCAGCAGGTCGATGTGGTCGGTGCGCAGGGCCCGGAGCGAGGCGTCGAGCTGACGGGCGACGTCGGCGGGGTCGAAGTGGTCCGTGCGCCGGAACGCTGCGTGAAAATGGTGGCCGAACTTGGTGGCGACGATCCACCGCTCGCGGCGGCCGGCCAGCGCCGCGCCGATCAATTGCTCGGACAGGTGGTCGCCGTAACACTCGGCCGTGTCGAGGAAGTTGATCCCGGCGTCCTGCGCCGCGCCGAGGATCGCCTCCACCTCCGCCGGCGTGAAGGTCTGGCCCCATTCGCCGCCGAATTGCCAGGTGCCGACGCCGATGACGGAGATTTTCAGGCCGGTGCGGCCGAGAATGCGGTAATGCATGGAGGCAACCTAGGTTGCGGCGGGTCCGGGTTAAGCCGGAATTTTGCCCGCGGCGTACTCAACCGCCGGCGCCCCGCGGTCCGTCCATCGCGGCCTCGACGGCGCCGCGGGCGGCCGTCATAGTCGGATCATGCCGGAAGTCGTAAGCAAATTTCTGCAGGCGTTCATTCCGCTGTTTGTCGCGATCGACCCGGTGGGAATGGCCGCGGTCTTTCTCGCGCTGGGCCGCGGGGTGCCTATTCCCCGGCGGCGGCGCATCGCGTGGCAGGCCACCGTCACCGGGGGGGCGATTGCGCTGGGCTTTCTGTTTCTCGGACAGAATGTGTTCACGGCGGTGGGGGTGTCGGTGAAGGACTTCCAGGTGGCGGGCGGATTGATCCTCTTCATTCTCGCCGCGCGGGACCTGACCCAGTCGGAAGGCGCACCCGCCCAACTCCCCGAGGATTTCGGCATCGTGCCGCTGGGCATGCCGCTGATAGCCGGCCCGGCTCTGATCACGACCCTGCTGCTGCTCGTGCAGACCCAGGGCATGCCGGTGACGCTGGCGGCGCTGGTGGTGAACCTCGGCATCGTGGTGCTCGCCTTCGTCGGCAGCGAATGGCTGGCCCGCCTGATCGGCGAGACCGGGCTGCGCGCCATCTCGAAGATCATCTCCATGCTGCTGGCGGCCATCGCCGTGGCCATGATCCGCCGGGGCTGGACCGGGTGAGCGCGGCGGGAGCGCGCGCCTTGCCCGGTGCGGATGCAGGGTCCCGCCGCGAACGGCCAGCTTTCGACGCCGGCCGTTCCTCGCCCAGGGCCGGCACCGGAAATTGCCACCGGCCACACCGGATTCTCGGCCGGGCGGCCGCCGGTGCAGACGGTCTCACCCGGCGAAGGTGGTAAGCAGGTCGACGTAAATGTTGGCGCACGCGACGAGCGTGCGCAGGCGCGCCCCTTCGTGCACCGCGTGGCAGGCGTCGCCGGCGGGGCCGTAGCCCAGAACGGGCACGCCCAGGTGCCGGGAGAAGAAGTGCGCGTCGTTGAAGCCGCTGGCGACATAGGGGACCGGGCGGCCGCCCCGCACCCGGCGCACACTGGCGGCCAGGGCGGCGAAGAACGGATGGGCGGGATCGTGGAAACTGGGGTGATTTTCCGAGACTTTTTCGACGGTGATGCGGCAACGCGGGATCCGGCGGGCCGCGGCGGCGAGGAAGGCGCGCAATTCGCGTTCGGCGGCGCCGACGGATTCGGTCGCCAGCACCCGCCGGTCAATGCTGAAACTGGCCCCGGCGGGCACGGTGTTGATCTTGCCTCCGGGTGCGGCGGCGAACACGCCGCCGACATTGATCGTTGGATGCATGCGGCGGCCGGTGGGGGTGCGAAAGGTGCGGCGGGCGAGCTGTTCCTGGTACCCGCGGAGCGCCAGGACGAGCGCTGACATCTTCTCCAGAGCGTTGACGCCCCGTTCCGGCGTCGACCCGTGCGCGGCGCGCCCGCGCACCGCGACGTTCAGCCAGACGACGCCGTTGTGGCCGCAGCCGATTTCGCGACCTTCGCCGCCTTCCATGACCACGACATAGTCCGCCTGGAGCGGCACATTCCGCACGAGCCAGCCGGCGCCGAGCAGGCTGTCCGTCTCCTCGTCCGCCGTGAACGAAACCTCGACGTTGCAGCGCGGCCGGGTGCCGGCGGCGCGCAACGCCCGCAACGCGAGGATCAGGCTGGCGATCGACCCCTTCATGTCGGCCGTGCCCCGGCCGTAGATCCAGCCGGCCTCGACCGCCCCGGAGAAGGGACTCCCGTGCCGCCACCGGCCGCCGGCCGGCACCACGTCATAGTGGGCGTTGAAATGGAGGGTCTTGGCGGCGCCGGCGTCCAGCCGGCCGAGGACGTTGTAGCGCGGGGCGGCCGGGGCGCCGACGGCACGTGACCCGCGGACGGTGAGCCGGCGACTGGACAGTCCGGCGGCGGCGAGTTCGCCGGTCAGCAAGCCGGTGATCGCCCGGTAGTGGTCGCCGGGCGGATTGACGGTGGGGATGCGCACCAGTTTTCGCAGCAGGGCGACGAGGTCGGTGGCATGGTGATCGAGGTAGCGGAAGGGCGTCATGAGTACGGAGCAGGAAGGAAGATCGCGTTGGCCGGGCGCGGCGTCAATGGGCGTGGAAGTAGTTGAGCCAGAGCAGCCGCGCGACGGTGAGCGCCGCCATGACGAGAAAAGCGGGGCGCACGAAGCGGGCCCCCCGGCGTACGACCAGACCGGCGCCGAGGCGGGCGCCGGCCAGCTGGCCTGCGCCCATGGTCAGACCCGCACCAAGGTGGACCAATCCAGCGGCGGCAAACAACGCCAGCGCGGCCAGGTTGCTCGTGGCGTTCATCACCTTGGTGTGACCCGTGGCTCGCGCGAGACTCTGCCCCTGCAACAGCACGAACGCGATGGCCCAGAAGGAGCCCGTTCCCGGTCCAAAAAAGCCGTCATAAAAACCCAGGCCAAGGCCGAAGATCGCATAGAACGCCGCCGGGCGCAGGCGCGCCGGCCGGTCCGCCAGACCGATTTGCGGCTGAAAGACCAGGTAGACGATGATGATCAGCAGGAGCACGGGAATGGCCCGGTCGAGCAGGTGGGAATTGAGGTGTTGCACGGCCAGCGCCCCCGTCAGGGCGCCCACCAGGGTCAGCAGGATTCCGAGCCGGCACGCGCGGAGATCGGCCAGGCCGCCGCGCACGTAATGCCAGGACGCCGAGACGCTGCCGAAAGACGCCTGGAATTTGTTGGTGCCGAGCGCCAGCGGGGCCGGCAGGCCGAAATTGAGCAGCACGGGGATGGAGATGATGCCACCGCCGCCGGCGATGGAGTCCACCAGGCCGGCGCTGAAGCCGGTGACGAAAAGCAGCGGAAAGGCCCAGAGCGGGAGCGAAGCGGCGGCGATCACGTGGCAGCTGGGAGAATCCCCGGACGCCGCGGCAAGACAATCCGTAATCGGCGCGCCGCCGGGCCGCGGCCGAGATGACTTTTGACATGCGGCCCCCGCCGTCCAGAGTGGAAATCAGCGCATGTCCAACCTGGCCGACCTTCGCGTGGATTACCATCTGGCGGCTCTCAGCGAACAGGATCTGGCCGTCGACCCATTCCAGCAGTTCGAACGGTGGTTTCGCGAAGCCGAGGCCGCCCGGGTGCCCGAACCCAACGCCATGGTCCTGGCGACGGTGGGGCCGGATGGCCGGCCCGCGGCGCGGACCGTGCTGCTGAAGAACATCGATGAACGGGGCTTTGTGTTCTATACGCAGCTCGCGAGCCGGAAGGGTCGCGAGTTGGAACGCAATCCCCAGGCCGCGCTCGTTTTTCTCTGGCTGACACTCGCGCGCCAGGTGATCATCGAGGGCCGGGTGACGCGGGTGTCCCGCGAAGAGGCCGAGGCGTATTTCCGGGTGCGTCCGCGCGAAAGCCAGATGGCCGCCTGGGCTTCGCCGCAGAGCTCGCCGGTCGCGAGCCGGACCGTCCTCGAGCACGCGCTGGCGGCCGCCGAACGGAAGTTCGCCGGACGCGAGGTGCCAATGCCGCCGGGCTGGGGCGGCTACCGCCTCGAGCCGTCGGCGGTCGAATTCTGGCAGGGGCGGCCGGGCCGCCTGCACGACCGCCTGCGCTTTCGCCGCGGGGCGGGCGGCGCTTGGGCGGTCGAGCGGCTGGCGCCATGAGGCGGAGGCCCCCCGGGATGAAGACGACGCGCCCCCGCCTGTCGGTCCTCCGCCGGACCCGCCGCCGCGTGCGAAGCCCGGGACCGTCGGAGAGCCGGCCACTGGCCTCGGCGCTGTGCAGTCTGGGCGACGGGGTCATCATCACCCGCCGCCGCTGGAATCACGGAGGGCTCGACATTCTCTTCGCCAACGAGGCTTTCGGCGCCATGACGGGCTACACGCCGGCGGAACTCGTCGGCCAGAACACCCGCCTGTTGAATGGACCGCTGTCGGACCCGGCGCGGCTCGATCGCTGGGTCCGGGCGACCCGGGACGGCGGCGTGCATCGCGGCGAAGGTTATCTCTACCGGAAGGACGGCTCGATGTTCTATGCCGCCTGGAGCTACAGTCCGCTGGCGGACGCCGCCGGCCATCCGGCGCGCCTGGCGGCGGTTTATCGGGACCTGACGGAGATGCGCCGCCTGCAGGACATCCTGATCCATTCGCAACGCCTCGACGCGGTCGGCCAGCTGGCCGGCGGCGTCGCGCACGACTTCAACAACCTGCTTTCGGTCATCAACGGCTATTGCGAGATCCTCGGGTCCCGGATGGAGGCCGACGCGGCGGCGCGACGGGATCTGGAAGAAATCCACAAGGCCGGCCAAAAGGCCGCGGGCCTGACGCGGCAACTGCTGGCCTTCAGCCGCCGCCAGGAGATGGACCCGCGGGTGTTGAACCTGAACCAGGTGGTCCGGGAACTCGGCGAGTTTCTCCGCCGGCTGGTGGGGGTTGCCGGCACGCTGGAACTCGATCTGGCGCTCGACCTGGGGAACATCCGGGCGGATCCCGCCCTCATCCAGCAGGTGGTGTTGAATCTGGTGATCAATGCCCGCGATGCGCTGCCGCCTTCGGGCGGCGCCATCACGCTGCGCACCGCGAACACGAAGATGCCGCCGGCGCCGCGCAACCAGAGCGCCAGCGAGATCCAGCCGGGCCGGTACGCCATGCTGGCGGTGCAGGACACGGGTGCGGGCATGGACGCCGAAACCCAGAGCCGGCTGTTCGAGCCGTTCTTCACCACGAAAGAACCCGGGCGTGGCACCGGTCTCGGCCTGGCCACGGTCTACGGCATCGTCAAACAAAGCGGCGGCTATGTGACGGTCCGGAGCGACATCAATGTCGGCTCCACCTTCGCGGTGTACCTGCCGGTGGTCGCCGGGCAGACGGACCTGCGGGAGGCGTCGTTGCTGCCGTTGCCCGATACCCACGGTCGCGAAACGATCTTGCTGCTCGAGGAGGATGACCTCGTGGGCAAGATGGTGGCCGGCATCCTCAACGCGGAAGGCTACGTGGTGTTGGCGGCCCGCCACGCGGCGGACGCCCTCGGTCTGGCCCGGCATCACGAGGGACCGATCCACCTGCTGATCGCGGATCTGACCGACCGGCAGGGCCACGGCCTCGCCTTTGCGCGCGAATTGCAGGCCACCAAACCCGGGTTCCGCATCCTGTGCACCTCCAACCTGGAGACCGCCCAGCCGGTGCCCTGGCTGTCGGCCGCCAATCAGGCCCATGTCGTCAAGCCCTTCACCCTGAATCAGGTCCTGCGCCGGACTCGGGAGTTGCTCGACGCCCAGATGCAGATGATGCTCTGAATCCCCGGTCATGAATCTATTCCTGGTGCGTCACGGCCACGCCCTGGCCGAAAACGAAGACCCGCGCCGGCCGTTGAGCACGGAGGGGCGCGGGGTGACGCGGAAGATGGCGGCGTTTTTTCAGGCCAACGCGGCGTTGGCGGCGGTGCAGATCGTGTGGCACAGCCCGCTCCCGCGGGCCCGGGAGACCGCGGAGTTGCTGGTGCGGGAGCTGGGACTCGACGTGCCGCTGGTGGAGACCAACGGACTGCTGCCCACCGATGATCCCGCGGTGGCCGCCGACCGGCTGGAAGACCAGGAACGGGCGGTGATGATCGTGGGCCACGAACCGCACCTTGGCGCGCTGGCCACCCTGCTGGTGCGGGGCAAGGTCAAGCCGGTCGGATTCGAATTCAGGAAGAGCGCGGTCATGGCCCTGGAAAAGGCGGGCGGGCACCACAAGAAATCGGGACGCCGGCGATGGCGGGTAACCTGGCATGTGCCGCCGGAGCTGCTCGCCGGGCCCTGACGCGGGTCCCCGGCCCGGCGCGCGGATCGCAGCGATGGAAACCACCCCACCCCAAGGCATCCGGCAGGGCCAGCGCACGCTGGCCGCCATCGTCTTCACCGACGTGGTGAGTTTCAGCGCCCGCATGCAGGCCGACGAGGAGACGACCCTGCGGCTGCTGCAGCGCGATTTCACCGTGATGCGGGAAATCAGCGCCCGCCACGACGGCCAGGTGCTCAAGACCACGGGGGACGGCCTGTTGCTCTATTTCGCGAGCGCCGTCCAGGCGGTGGCCTGCGCCCTGGCGATGCAACGCCAGTTTGCCGAGCAGGCGCGGGAGCTGCCGGCCGCCGAGGTGCTCACCCACCGCATCGGGATCCATCTGGGCGACGTTTTCCTGGACGAGCAGGACGTGATGGGCGACGGCGTTAACATCGCCTCCCGCCTGCAGGCCGAGGCGGAGCCGGGCGGAATCTGCATCTCGCAGACGGTTTACGACGTGGTGAAGAACAAGCTGGCGCTGCAGGCGATCAGCCTGGGCCCGCGCGAGCTCAAGAATATCGCGCAGGCGGTGCCGGTGTATCGCATTCTCCTGGAGGCCCAGGGATTCGACGTGGGGCGGATGATCTCCGCGCAGCCGCGGGTCCCGTGGTACCGGCGGTTTCCCCGGATACGGCGCCGGCATGCGGTCATCGCCCTGGGGGCGCTGGGGACGGTGGTCGTCGTCTGGCTCCTCGGAACGGGGCTCGCGCGGGTGTTGCGCCCGTCCCCCCGGCCGTCGGCGGTTCTGGCGGAGGTCGCCCGGGTCCTGCCGGCGGCGGCGCGCGCCGAGGCGCTCAGCCGGCCCTACTTCATGCAGCGCGACGCGATGCTGCAGATGGATTCGCTGCTGGAAGGTTATGATTTTGACGGGATGGCGCGATATATCCGCGTACACACTGAGCGATCCGCGGCGGCACCCGCGGCCGCCCGCGCGGCCCAGGGGCTGGTCGAGCAGATGGCAGCGATGAGGGTCTGGCTCATTTCCGCCCTCCGGGCATATTCCCGGGAACGGCCGCTGAAGGTCGTCGACCTCTCCAACCCGAAGGGGCGCCCGCTGGCCGTCTACCTCGCAGCCGATTTGACCTGGCATTTCGTCGAGGGCGGCGCCGATCGCGCCCGATCCTGGCAGGGTGTCAGCCCGCCGATCATGGGATCGATCGTCATCAGCGCGCTGCGGGACGCGCGGGCGGCACCGCCGGCCGGGGCGGCGATGGGCGTGCACGGATTCGCTTGGCTCTACAATCTGCCGCAGGTAATGGAGGCGGTGCGAAGCGCAGGGCCCCCGGTTCCGCGTCCGTAGGCCCCGCGGCGTTCCCACCACTGGACACCCGCTCCGCCCGTCCGTCATGGAGTTTCACCTGCTGCCCACCCGCACCGCCGGCGCCGCCGAGAACATGGCGCTGGATTTCCTGTTGCTGCAGCGGTACCCCCGGCCCGATGCGTTCCGCTTCCGCCATTACGAGTGGCGCGCCCCGGCCTGCACCTTCGGCTTCGGCCAGAAGTTCGCCTGGGTGCGGACGCAACCGCCGCTCGCGGAGGAAACGCAGACCGGGGCCAGGATCGACTACTGCCGCCGGCCCACCGGTGGTGGCATCGTGGACCACCGGCAGGATTGGACCTACGCGTGGGTGATTCCCCGCGAACACGCCCTGTGGGAGGCGCGGGCCGCCCAATCGTACCGGACGCTGCACGACTGTCTCGCCCGGGCCTTGCGGGAACTGGGCCGGCCGGCCGTGGTCAAGATGACCCCTGAACCGACCCCCGTCGCGCCCGCCGGGATCTGCTTCCAGCAGGCGGAGCTCTTTGACGTCATCAACGGGCAGACCGGAGAGAAGATCGCCGGCGCGGCGCAGAAGCGGAACAAACACGGCCTGCTGTGCCAGGGCTCGATTTGGAAGCCGGCCGTGGGGGAGATCGATTGGGACCGGTTGGGTGGACATTTCATCGCGGCGCTCGGCGAAGCGGCGGGCGCGACGTTGGAGCCCGTGCCCTGGCCCGGGTTCAACGAGGATGAGGTCAGCGGGCTGGTCGAACAATACGGGTCGCCGGAATGGCTGGAATACCGTTGAGCAGCGTCCGCGGCGGACCTCGATTTTGACGTTACGACCATCCGGCCCGTTGACGCCGGGCCGCCGCTGGCGGAAATGACCGCGAAAATGGAGCAGCGCTTGAAATCCATCCGCAGGCGTCGATGTTTCCACGCTCGGCATCCGGGGATCCGCGTGTCAAACTTCCGCGCGTTTCCTGAAACTCTCCTCGTCCCATGGCCTCCACCCCCTATGCTTTCGCCCAGGAATCGTATGCCGCGCTCGGTGTCGACACCGAGGCCGTCCTGACCACCCTCGCCCGCACGCCCATCTCCCTGCATTGCTGGCAGGGTGACGACGTGGGCGGTTTCGAAAAGCCCAACGCGGTGCTATCCGGCGGGGGCATCCAGGCGACCGGCAACTATCCGGGCAAGGCCCGCACGATCGCGGAGCTCCGGATGGACATCGAGAAGGCGCTGGCCCTCATTCCCGGCAAACACCGGCTCAACCTGCATGCGTGTTACGCGGACCTTCAGGGCCGCAAGGTCGAGCGGAACGCTTACACCGTGGAGCATTTTCAAAGCTGGATCGACTGGGCCAAGGCGCGCGGCCTCGGCATGGATTTCAACCCCACCTGCTTTGCCCATCCCCTCGCGGACGGTGGTTTCACCCTGTCGCATCCGGACGCCGCGGTGCGGAAATTCTGGATCGAGCATTGCCTCGCCTGCCGCCGGATCGGCGCCGCCATCGGCCGGGCGCTGGGTTCGGCCTGCGTGACCAACGTCTGGATCCCCGACGGCTACAAGGACACGCCGGCCGACCGGAAGGGTCCGCGCGAGCGGCTGGAAAAGGCGCTGGATGCCGTCTTCGCCGAGAAGCTGGACCCCCGGCACAACCTGGATGCCGTGGAGAGCAAACTCTTCGGCATCGGCGCCGAATCCTACACCGTCGGCTCGCACGAGTTCTATCTCGGTTACGCGGTCAAGCACCAGCTCCTCTACTGTCTCGACGCCGGGCACTACCATCCCACCGAATCGCTGGCGGACAAGATCTCCGCGGTGCTTCAGTTTGTGCCGGAAATCCTGCTGCACGTGAGCCGGGGTGTCCGCTGGGACAGCGATCACGTCGTGCTGTTCGACGATCCCACCCGGGCGATCATGGAGGAGGTGGTGCGGGGCGGGTTTCTGGCCCGCACCCACATCGGCCTCGACTACTTTGACGCCAGCATCAACCGGATCGCGGCGTGGACCATCGGCACCCGCAACGCCCTCAAATGCCTGCTGGCGGCAATGTTGGAGCCGACCCAACTCCTGCGCGACGCCGAGGCGGCGGGCGACCACACGGCCCGCCTGGCGCTGATGGAGGAGGCGAAGACGCTGCCGTATGCCGCCGTGTGGGATGAGCACTGCCGCCGACTGAATGTCCCGGTCGGCCGGGCGTGGCTGGACGAGGTCCGCGCCTACGAACGCAAGGTCCTCAGCCAACGCTGAACCGCCGTGCCCAGCGTACGTGATTGGCGGCGCACCGGACATGCAACCGGGTGCCCGTGACGAATTTCGCGGAGCCAAATCCAAGCGGCGCCAGCTTGGATAATCTATCGACTTCCGGGGGCGCTCCGCTTTCTTTCTCCACCACGCCACTTGGCCCCAAGAACCCATGAGTCAGAACCCCAACCCTGCCAACCAACCAATGTCCCCCAATTCCAACATTTCTGGCGCCGCGACGGCTGGCGACTCCGCGGTCGTCAGCCGCGAGCACTGGAAATGGTCCACGCTGGCGGGGATGGCGTCGTACCTGGACGCCGGCTCGATCGTCGCGCTCAGCGCCGGGCTCGTTCTTTTTGAGCAGCGTTTCGGCCTGAGCAAGGGAGCGATCGGAGTCCTGACGGCCATCGGCCCCAACGCCCTCGGTTGCGCCTTGGGCGCGCTGATCGGCGGGTGGCTCGGCGACAAACTGGGGCGCAAGCGCATCTATCAGTACGACCTGATGGTCTATGCCCTCGGCATTCTCTTTATCGCCCTGGCGACCCATCGCGGCATGCTCTATTTGGGTACGTTCATTGTCGGCCTCGCGGTGGGGGCCGATGTGCCCACGTCATTGGCGCTGGTGGGCGAGTTCGCCCCGTCGAAGGCGCGGGGCAAGTTGCTGGGGTACACCCAGGTGGCGTGGTGCATGGGCCCGGTGATTGTGCTGTGGCTCGCCATGGCGCTGGCGCCGCTGGGTTTGCTGGGCATCCGGATCGTTTTCCTCCACCTGTTTGTGGTCGCCATCGTCACTTGGGCGTTGCGCCAGGGGTTGGCCGAGTCGGCCCGTTGGAAGGAAGCCGCGAAAGGCCCCAAGTTGGCCCGCAACCAGATTGGGGCGCTGCTGACCGGCTCCAACCTGAAGGCGCTGGTGTGGACTGCGACCATCTATCTTTTCTGGAATCTGGCCGCCGGCACCTACGGCATTTTCTTCCCGTATTTCATCAATACGCTCAACGCCGGCGGCCAGGCCGTCAGCGTCGGGCTCTCGAGCGCGAACTTCCTGCTCACGTTGATTTTCACTGTCGCGGTGTTCATGCGGTATGCGGATCGCAGCCATGCGGCGCGCAAGGCCATCTGGGGTGTCGGCGCCGTCATGGAAGTCGCGGCCTTCGTGCTGTTTCTGATCTTCCCGTTCAGCATTCCCGTGATCCTGGGCAATATCCTGCTGTGGGGCACCAGCGCGGCTTTCTCGGGTGAAGCCTTCTACAAGGTTTTCAGTCAGGAACTCTTTCCCACCATGCTGCGCGGCACCGCCCAGGGCATCACCTTCGGGATTGCCCGGACAGTCCTCGGCGTCTGGAGCTTCTTTGTGCCGCTGCTGGCCAACGCCGGCATCAAGCCGGTGGCCGCGCTGCTCACCCTCTTCCTGCTCATCAGCGGCGTGGTCGGCTATTTCTTCATGCCCGACACCAGCGGCAAGAGTCTGGAGCAGATCGAGGCCGAGCGCGCCTAGACCGCCCGCCGCAGGGTGATGACACACTCGAGGTGGCGCGTTTGCGGGAACAGATCGAACGGCTGGACCGCGGTCAGCGCGTAGCCGGCGGCGGTGAATTGCCCCAGATCGCGCATCTGCGTGGCCGGATCGCAGGACACATAGACCACGGCGCGGGGGCGGAAGACAAAAAGCTGGCGGAGGAACGGGGCATCGCAGCCCTTGCGCGGCGGATCGAGGACGGCGACCGTCTCGTCGGGCGGGAAATCCAGCCCGGAGAAGATCGCGGCGGCGTCGCCCGCGAGAAAGTGGGCGTTGGCGACGCCGTTGGCCGCCGCGTTTTCCCGGGCAAAGGCCACCGAAGTCTCGCTCACCTCGACCCCGGCCACGCGCGCAAAGGCCGGCGCCGCGGTCAGCGCGAACAGGCCGCTGCCGCAATAGACATCGAGCAGGAAACGGGCGCCGGTGCCGGCGGCCTGATCGCGCACGTAACCGGCGAACGCCGGCAGGATGAAAGGGTTGTTCTGAAAGAAATCGCGGGCGAGAAATTGCAGACGGAGCGGCGGCCGTCCGGCGAGGGGAATCTCCTCGGTGATGCGGGCGTCGTAGTCGGTGGTAACCCCGCCGGCCGCCTGGCGCAGGAGGAGGGTGGCTCCGCGTCGGTATTGGCCGCCGGCAATTTCCTCCCGGACCTCGGCGCGCAGGCCGACGAGGCGGCGGTTGATCGGTTCGGTGGCGATTTCGCAGCGCGGCACGTCCACGAGCACGTGGCGCGATCCCTGTTGGAGAAAGCCGATCGGCGTTGGTTCCGGCCTCCCGGCGTCCGCCGGCCGTCTGTCCAGGTGGAAATGCGGAGTGATCTTGGAGCGGTAACCGTAGTCCACCGGCGAGGCGATCACCGGCGCCACCGGAAAATCGACGCCCGCCAGGTGGGCGAGCAGTTCACGCACCTGGCGCCGTTTCCACTGCAACTGCTCGGCATAGGCCAGATTTTGATACTGGCAGCCCCCGCAGCGGCCGAAAAGCGGGCAGCGCGGTGCGACGCGGTGGGGCGAGGGAGTCAGCACGGTCACCAGATCGGCTTCCGAGTAGTTTGGGTGGTTGCGGAAGATCCGCGCCCGGACGCGTTCGCCCGGCAGGGCGAACGGCACCATGACGACCCAACCTCCCTCGCCCGGCGACCCGGAGCCGCGGCGGGCGGGACCCGCGGCGGAGGAGGCGGAGGGAGCGGGCGCCCGGCCTCCGACCTCGGACGACGCCAGCGCCACCCGGCCCAGCCCCACGCCCAAGTTGGTGAGCGTGGTGACTTCCAGCTCCAGCTCCTGGTGATAAGCGAAGGGATGGGGGTTGAATTTGTTTTTGGCCACGGATGATTCGGTGCCGGCCGCCAGCATGCGGTCAAAGCGCCCGAGACTTCCAGACTGACTTTTGCGGCGTTTTGCGCCTTCCTGCGGCTGCATGGCGACTGAGCGCATCACCAGCCTGCAGAATCCCCGGGTGAAGCAGTTGGTGAAGCTGCGGGCGCGGCGGGCGCGGGATGAAGCCGGGCGGTTTCTTGTCGAAGGCTATCGCGAGGTGCGGCGCGCCTTGGAAGCCGGGGTGAAGCCCGCCGAACTTTACTGCGGGCCCGAATGGTATCTGGGGACCAACGAGCCCGCCCTGGTGGAGACCGCCCGACAGGCGGGCGCTGAGGTGTGCGAATTGTCGAAAGCGGCGTTCGCCAAGGTGTCGTACCGCGACCGCCCCGACGGATTGCTGGCGGTGTTTCCGCAGTGGCAGCGCACCCTGGCAGACTTGGATGGGGGCCGGGTTTCACGCCCGGCGCCCGAGGCGGGCGCCGGGGATGAACCCCGACCCACAGGCGCCGATCCGTTCCTCCTCGTGATCGAGGCGATCGAGAAACCGGGCAATCTCGGCACCATCCTGCGCGGCGCGGATGCCGCCGGCGTCGATGCGGTCATTGTCTGCGATCCGGTGACCGACATCTTCAATCCCAACGTCGTCCGTTCCTCCACCGGCGTGCTTTTTTCGATGCCCGTCGTGGTGGCGGCGGCCGCGGAGGTGCGGGCCTGGCTGCGCGACCGCGGCATTCGCGCCGTGGCGACGACGCCAGCCGCCCAAACGCCGTACACGGCGGCGGATCTGCGCGGCCCGTTGGCGATCGTCATGGGCAGCGAGCAATACGGGTTGAGCGACACCTGGCTGCGTGAGAGCGACCTGCAGGTGCGAATCCCGATGGCCGGGCAGGCCGACTCCCTCAATGTCGCCATGGCCGCCATCATCGCCCTGTTCGAGGCCGTGCGCCAGCGCGGCACGACGGCGGCGCGGTGACGGATTGACGGCGGCCCCGCCCGGCCCTCCGGGCGGTTTCAGGATTGGGCCCGCAGATGGGCGATCAATTCGGCGGTCCCCTCCGCCATGGTGACGCGCGGCTCATAGCCAAGGTCCCGGCGCGCGGCGCCGATGTCGGCCCAGTGATCGAGCGCGAGTTCCTTGGCCACAAACCGGGTGAGGGGCGGTTCGCCCCGAAGACGCAGCAGGTACCAGAGGAGTTCGCTGCCCGCGCCAGCCGCCAGGGCCGCGCGGCGCGACAGGTGCCTGGTCACCGGGGGAAGCCCGAGGCCCCGGAGGAGTCCGTTGATCCAATCCCACAAGAACACCGGCTCGCCGTTGGTGACGAAGTAGGCGCGGCCGGCGGCCGGCGGTTCCGGGGTCCCGGCTGCCGCGGGCGGCCGGTCGCCGAGCGCCCGCTCCGCGAGGAGATGGGCGTCCGCGACGTTGCGAACGTGGACGAGGTCGACGCGGTTGCGGCCCGGGCCGACGATGCGCAGGCGCCCCGAGCGGGCCTGCGTGAGCATGCGCGGCACGAGGTGGGGATCGCCGACACCCCAGATGAGGTGCGGCCGCAGGGCGATGGTGCGCAGCGCGGGCGAATTGGCGGCGAGGACCTCGCGTTCGGCCGCGGCCTTGCTGAGGGGATAGGCAGACGGACAGGCCGTGGCGAGCGGCAGGGATTCGTCCACCCCGGCCAGGTCACGGCCGTTGTAGATGACACTCAGCGTGCTGGTGTAGACGAGGCGTTGCACGCCCTGCTCGCGGCAGCCGTCCAGCAGGGCGCGCGTGCCAAGCACGTTGGCGCGAAAAAACGCGGTCCGCGATCCCCACACGCCAACCTTGGCCGCAGTGTGGAACACCGTGGCGACGCCGCGACAGGCGGCGCCCATCGCCCCCGGGTCGGCGAGGTCGGCGGTCAAACACCGCACTCCGCGCCGTTCGAGATCGGGCGCGGAGCGGCGCGCCAGCACCGCCACGGACCGACCGGCCGCCAACAATTGCTCGACGATGTGGCGGCCGAGAAAACCGGTCCCGCCGGTGACCAGGGCGGAGCCAAGGGGCAAGGGAGCGGCAGCAGTGAAGGGCACGGAAACAGGACTGGCATCACCACTCTCACCCTTCACCTTCACGAGTCACTCTCGAAACGCGCTGGCGGTTCGGCCGGCAGCCCAGCGGGCCAGCGCGAGGCGGTGAATCTTCGCGTTGTGCCGCACGTCCACCGGCAACTGCGGGCGGAAGAAAAACCGCCGGACGGTCACCGTCGCGGGATGGTGTCGTCCGAGTTCCCCCAACTCACGGGCCAATCTCGGCCAGTCGCCCCTGGCTACCGTCGCGGCCGGTTGGACGACCAATGCCGGTTCCTGGCTTCCCGGCGGCCCCAGGCCGATCAACGCGCAGCGCGCCACCTCAGGGTGCCGGCGGAACACCCGCTCGCACGGCTCCGTGTAAAGGGGGCCGGTCGCCGTCCGGACCCGCTCCGCCGCGCGACCGCAAAACCACAGCCGTCCCGCGGAGTCGAGATACCCGCAATCGCCCATGCGGTGCCAGATGCGCATTGCGGCTTGCGGATCCCGGATGCCGGGAAGGTGGGTACCTCGTTGTTCGGGGTCGTCCGGCGTCCGGTATCCGGTTTCCGGTATTTTGGCCCGCGCGGTGGCTTCCGGCAGGGCGTCGTATTCCTTCGTGACCGTCGGTCCGGTGACGACAATCTCGCCGATTTCGCCGGCCGGCAGCTCGCGGGCTTCGGCAAGGGCGGCGATCGGATCGTCGCTAAGTGCGATGATCTTCACCTGGTTTTCCGACAGAGGGCGGCCGACGGGCGCCCCCCCCTCGGCCGCCGGATCGACCTCGTCGGCGGCCACGGTGGCGACGGGCAACGCTTCGGTGGCCCCGTAGGGACTGTGCAGGCGGCCCTGCGGAAGGAAACGGGCGGCATCGCGCCAGAGCGAAGCGGGTACGGGAGCCCCGGCGCAGAGCACGCGGCGCAGACTGGGCAGGGTCAGATCGCGCGCGAGGCAATGATCGGCAATCTTTTGCCAGAGGGTCGGTGAACCGAAGGAGTTGGTCACGCCCTCCTGCCGGATCGCCCGGACGATCGCCGCGGGGTCGGCGGCGGCCGGTCGGGACGGGTCGAGTTCGGGCACCACGGCGGTCATTCCCAGCGCCGGGTCGAACAGGGCGAAAACCGGCAGCATCGGCAGGTCGATTTCGCCTGGCGCAATGTCGTAGGTCTCCCGGATGAGGCGCACCTGGGCGTCGAACATGCCGTGTTCGTAGCACACGCCCTTGGGGGAACCCGTGGAGCCGGAGGTGAACAGGATCGCCGCCAGGTCGCCCGTGCTGCTGGCGATCATTGCGGATTTGGGGGGACGGACACCGGATGATGGGTCGTGCAACCGATGGCCGGCGTCGGCGCGGGCCGTGACGCGAATCTGGATCGTACGAAAGGAGGGGCGAAAGAAATGGCTGATGAGCCGGGCGAACGGAATGCCCACCAACACGCGGGGACGCGACCGGGCCACGCAGCCAAGGAAGTGACGAAACCCCATGCCGGGATCGATCACGACCGGCACGGCACCCAGCTTGAAGAGGGCAAAGGCGGTTGCGATCAAGGGCAGGCCCGGCCGGACCATCACCAGCGTGCGGTCGCCACGGCGGACCCCGCGGCGCGCCAGGCGCGCCACCCCAGCGTCCCCCTCGGCGTCCAGTTCGGCGAAGCTGCGCGTGAGGTAGTCAATGTCGCCGGCGGGGGTGGGGCCGCGGGGGACCTTCACCGCCGGGCGGCCGGCCTGACGGGCGGCCATCAGGGGCAGGTGGCGCGCAATGTTGGCGGACGCGGCGGGCACGGCGGGAGGCTCGCGCAAAACCCCGGGCGCGCAAAGCACAAACAGGATCGCCTACGTCCGGATCCGGCTCAAACCGGCGCGCCGCCGCCGTCCTTGAGGGCCCGCTCGTTGCGCAGCAGATCGGCCTGCCAGGGCAGGAGGATGTCGTCGAGACGGTCGGGGTCCCGGGCAATCTGGGCCAGTTGGGAACGATTCGCGATCAACGTGGGATCGAGATTGAGGCGTTCGGCCACGCGATCGCGGTCGGCCTTGAGCCGATCCTGCAACGCCAGTTCGGCGGCGTTGAGCGGGGCGTTGCCCGGGTGCCGCTCGCGGCGGCGGCGGGGCAGGGTGGCGGGGTTCTTGGCCAGACCGGTGCGCACCGCGGCCGTGAGACTCTCGATCAGCCGGCGGTGGCGTTTGCCCAGATCGACCGCGAGAATGGCCTCCTCCGGCAGTTCGGCGTCGGCGCGCGAGGCGATCTCGATCAACATGTCGTTGCCGGTGATCTTGAAGGGGGGCTGGTCCAGCTGGCGGGCGGTGTCTTCCCGCCAGTGCCACACAGCCCAGAGCACGCACTGGCCGCGCGGCCCCAGGCGCTCGGAGCGGCCGATCCGCCAGGCGTGTTCGTCAATCTGGGGAAACCCGGAACGGGCGCTCTCGATCTGCCAGCGGCAGCGCTGTTCCTGCCAGCCCATGCGGCCGCGGTGCCGGAGCTCGGTCGTGAGCAGATCGCGCAGGGCTGGGAGGTAGTAGACGTCGAGCGCTGCGTAGTCGACCAGCTTTTGCGGCAACGGCCGTTTGGACCAGTTGGCCTTTTGCCCCTCCTTCGCCAGAACGACCGCGAAATGCTGCTCCTGCAGGGAGGCGAGGCCGATGCGCGGCAGATTCAGCAACTGGGCGGCCATCATTGTGTCGAACAGGCTGTGCGCGGTGAAGCCGCAGAAGTCGTGCAGCAGGCGGAGGTCGAAGTCGCTGCCGTGCATGATGAGATGCCGGGCGGCCAGCCGGGCCCAGAGCGGCTCCAGCGGCATCGGCGCCAGCAGGTCGACCAGGAAAATCTCCCGGCCCGCCATGATCTGCAGCAGGCAGATCCGGGTCCGGTAGCGGAAAAGGTTGTCGGCCTCGGTATCCAGCGCGATCTCCGCGACCCCGTCGAGGGCCGCGAGAACCAGGGCCATTCGGTCGGGGTGATCGATGATCGTATAGGCGGGCGCGGAGTTCAATGCGGCGGTCGGGAGCGGCGGGTTCCGAGCATGGGAAACCGGGCCGGCGATGCCCAGACGAATCTGCGGCCGGCGGACGTTTCAGGCCCACGCCCCGAGAAAGGCGTCGATCAACTGCGGAAGTTCCGGGCTGTAGCCGCCCTCCAACACCGCGGCCACCGGAAAATCCGCCTGGTGCAGCCAGCCGCCCAGCGTCGCGAAGTCGTCCGGCTCGAGGGTGAGGGCGGCGATCGGATCGCGGGCGAAGCCGTCGAAGCCGGCGGAGGCGATCACCAAGTCGGGTTTGAAACCGACGATCGCGTCCCACGAGCGGGCGAGTTCGGCCATGTGCTCGGCCCGCGGGGTGTGCGGCGGGATGACGTAATTGCGGCAGTTGGCGCTGTTGCGGGTGCCGGTGCCGGGATACGCCGGGTATTGGTGAATCGAACAGAAGAGAAAACCCTCGCGGCCATCGAGGATCGACTCCGTGCCGTTGCCGTGGTGCGCGTCAAAGTCCCATACGGCGACCCGGCGGGCGCCGCGGGCGCGCGCGGCCACGGCGGCGATCGCGACCTGATTGAGATAACAGAATCCCATGGCCTGCCCCGCGGTGGCGTGATGCCCCGGCGGACGCATGAGCGCAAAGGCCTTCTCATGCTGGACGAGCGCGAGATTCATCGCCGCCAGGGACGCTCCGACCGAACGGCGGGCATGGTCGTAGATGCCCTCAAAATACGGCGTGTCGTCGTCGAAGTCCGGGGGAGTCTGCAGCCGCGCGAGGTGGACGGGGGTGTGGACGGCCAACACGACGTCCTCGGTGGCGATCGCCGGGATGCGCCATTCCCAATCCGGATGGGCCGCCCGGAGGTGGGCGGCGCTCTGAATGACGCGCAACGGCTGCTCCGGCCGCATGGGCGAACCGTAGTCGGCGCATTGAGGGTCGTGCAGGATGATCATGCTTGAGGTCGGGATGGCGGTCGCGAGACCGGAAATGCGGGGCGGTCAGCGGGCGGTGGACCGCAAGGTCGAACGGAGCAGGGCGGGGTCGTCGGAAATCATAGCATCGATATTCCAAGCCGCCAATCGGAGCATGATGGCCGGATCGTTGATCGTCCAGCTCCAGACGCGACGATGGCGGGCATGCAGGTAGGCGATGAGATCCGGCGACCGGATGGCGTGGTGGTCCAGGCTCACGCCCATGGCATCGAGCCGGTTCAGCGCGGAGGCGACGGCGGGAGGCGAACCGCGATCGCTGATGAGCATGCGCGGAACGCCGGGGGCGAGCTGCCGGGCTGCGCGGACCAGGCTTCCGGCAAAGGAGGCCAGAATGACGTTCGCCGGGGTCCGCGCCTCGCGGATGACCCGCACCACGGCCGTCACGGAGGTGCCGGCCTTGAGCTCGATCTGCGCCGCGGCCCGGTCGCCAATCAGGTCCAGCACGTCGGCCAGCGTGGGGATCGTCTGGCCGTGAATCCGAACCGAATGCAGATCCGCGTGCGTGAGCGTCGCGACCCGCCGCCGCCGTCCGGCCAGGCGGGTCAGCGTGGCGTCATGAAAGACCACCGGCACGCCGTCGCGCGTCATCCGCACGTCGAGTTCGATGCCGTCGGCGCCCCGGGCCAGCGCCCGGTCGAAGGCGGCCAGGGTGTTCTCCGGGGCCTCGGCGGAGGCGCCGCGATGCGCGATGATCAACGGGCGGGCCACGGTGGGGGACAACAGCGCACCGGCCGCCGGAAGAAAAGGTTAATTCCCGCACCCGGCGGCGGCCGGGCCGGGCGCCCTTTCTGGATGTGCCTTTTGCGGGATTTTATGCCAATGGTTCCCGACGATGAAGGTGGTGGTGCTTTGTTCGGGCGGCATGGACTCGGTGACGGCGTTGCACCGGGCGCACCGCGAGCACGCGGTGACGGCGGCGGTGAGCTTCGATTACGGATCGAAGCACAACCACCGGGAGATACCCTTTGCCGCCGAGCAGTCCGCGCGCCTGGGGGTGCCGCACGAGGTGGTCCGGCTCGATTTCATCGGCCGCCTGTTCGCCTCGACCTTGTTGCAGTCCGGAGGCGACGTCCCCGAGGGGCATTACGAGGACGCCACGATGCGACAGACCGTGGTGCCGTTCCGCAATGCGATCATGCTCGCCATCGCCGCCGGTTTCGCGGAGAGCCGGGGGGCGGCGGGCCTGGTCATCGCGGCGCATGGCGGCGACCATGCCGTCTACCCGGACTGCCGGGAGGAATTCCTGCGGGCCATGGGGGAGGCGATGCGTCACGGGACGTACGCGGGCATCGCGCTGCTGCGGCCGTTCATCGCCCTGACGAAGGCGGACATCGCGCGCGAGGGGGCGCGCCTGGGGGTGGACTATTCCCGCACCTGGTCGTGTTACAAGGGCGGCGAGGTCCATTGTGGCAAATGCGGCACCTGCGTGGAACGCCGCGAGGCCTTCCTGCTGGCCGGTCTGCCCGATCCGACTGTCTATCAGGCTACCGATCCGCTGCCGCCGAAACCATCGACCCGCTGAGCCCGGCGCGTCCGGGAACCGCCCGGCGTCGGCGCCGGTCGCATTGTTCCGAACGCCTGGAAATCTGACGCATGCTGGTAGCCGAGATCTTTCATTCCCTCCAAGGCGAAGGCGAACTGGCCGGCGTCCCGTCGGTGTTTGTGCGCACTTCGGGCTGCAATCTGCGCTGCACCTGGTGCGACACCCCCTACGCCTCGTGGAAACCCGAAGGCACGCCGATGCCGATCGGGGCCATTGTGGCCGAGGTCCTCCGCCACCCGGCGCGCCACGTGGTGTTGACGGGCGGCGAACCGATGGTGGCGCCGGGCATCGCCGAGCTGGCCGGAGAGCTGAAACGGCTGGGCCGCCACCTCACGATCGAAACGGCCGCCACCGTGGCGCCCGGCGGCATCGCGTGCGACCTGGCGTCCTTGTCGCCCAAGCTGCTCAATTCCGCACCCGATCCCCTCCGGCACGCGGCGTGGCGCCGCCGGCACGAGGCCCTGCGCTGGCAGCCGGCGACCGTGCAGGCGTGGCTGGCGGCCTACCCCTGGCAGTTGAAGTTTGTGGTCACGCGCCCCGAGGATCTCACGGAGATCGAGGGCATGCTGGCCCAACTCCCCCGGGACCTACCCCGGCACCGGGTGCTGCTCATGCCGGAGGGCACCACCGCCGAGGCCCTGCGCCGGCGCGCAACCTGGCTGGCGGAACTGTGCAAACAGCACGGGTTTCGCTATGCCCCGCGTCTGCAAATTGACCTGTATGGAAATCGACGGGGCACGTGAGCCGGGGCCCGGCGGCGGCGACGCGAATGGGGCGCCTCCCGAGGCGCCGCGCCGGCTTTCCGAGGAGCTGCGCGAGCTGCAACATCGGTTCGCGGAACGATCGGTGACCCTGCAGGAGGTCATCACCGTCCTGCGCGGGCGCGCCTACCTGCTGCTGGTGATCCTGCTGGCCCTGCCCTTTTGCACACCGCTTCCCCTGCCGGGTTTGTCCACGCCCTTCGGCCTGGTGATCGGTCTCATTGCCTTGCGGCTGGCGTTGGGTCAGCGCCCGTGGTTGCCGGCGGGACTTTTGCGCCGGGAGCTGCCGCCGGGTTTCTTCAGCCGGACTTTCGCGGTGACGGCCCGGGTGATCCGTTTTCTCGAGACCTTTCTCCGTCCCCGGGCGACCGTGCTGGTCGTCACGCCCGGCGTGCGGAATCTGCATGCGGTCGTGATGCTCGTGGCCGCCGGGGTGCTGTTGCTGCCGCTGCCGATTCCGTTCAGCAATGCGGCGCCGGCGTGGGTGATCCTGTTGATCGCCGCCGGCCTGCTCGAGCGCGACGGCGTCTTCATTGCCGCGGGTTATGTGGCCCTCGCGGCCGGCGTGGCTTTCTTCGTTTTCCTCGGCGGGGCGACCCACCACGTCGTCGATGCCCTCCGACGCTGGCTGGGCGGATGAGGCAGGGGCGGGGTTACGGACCGGGGCGGTTCCGCCTCAGCCGGGTGGAGGCGAGGCAAACGCCTGAATGATGACCCGCGTGTTCGCAAAGACCGTCTCCGGGTCGGCGGACGCGTCGAGCTCGAGCAACAGGCCCTCGGCGCGGTAGTAGTCCAGAACCGGATCGCACGTGGCGGCGTAGGCCCGCAGCCGGGTCCGGATGGCTTCGGGCTTGTCATCGTCGCGTTGGATGAGTTCGCCGCCGCAGGCATCGCAGCGGCCGGCCACCCGCGGCGGCAGGTTGGCGACATGGTAGCCGGCGCGGCACTGGCGGCAGACGCGCCGGCCGGAAAGGCGCTCGATGATGACGGACTCGGGGGCGGTGTAATTGATCACCCCGTCCAGGCGGCGGTGCAGGCCTTTCAGAATACCGTCGAGGGCATGCGCCTGGTCCAGGGTGCGCGGAAAACCGTCCAGAAGGAAGCCATGCTCGCAAACCAGGCAGCCGGCACGCTCGCGCACCAACTCCACGACCGTCTCGTCGGAAACC
>JBJKRD010000303.1:0-10535 GCA_046704925.1 Opitutaceae bacterium
GAGCAGGGCCGGATCGCCGCCGTCGGCGCCGAGATTGCAGGCCAGGAGGCCGGCGCCGTCGTGGTCGCCGTGACCGAGCGCCACGGCGCCGGCGGCGTCACCAAAGAGGACGCAGGTGGACCGATCCTGCCAGTCCACGAAGCTGGAGAGCTTTTCCGCGCCGATCACCACGGCGTGGCGGTGGCGGCCGGCCGCCAGCAGGGCCCGCGCTGTTTCGAGGGCGTAGAGGAAGCCGGAGCAGGCGGCGTTAAGGTCGAAGCAGACGCTGCGCGCCGGCAGGCCCAGGCGCTGCTGCACGATGCAGGCGGTCGACGGCATCGGCATGTCGGGCGTGATGGTGGCGACGACCAGCAGGTCGACGTCGGCCGGCGTGAGTCCGGCGGCGGCGATGGCGGCCGCGGCCGCGCGGGCCGCCAGTTCGGAGGTCGGTTCGTGGTGACCGGCGATGCGCCGTTCGCGGATGCCGGTGCGGCAGGTGATCCACTCGTCGGTGGTGTCGACCATCCTGGCCAGGTCGTGATTGGAAAGAATCTTGACGGGAACGTGGGACCCGGTGCCGAGGATGGCGATCGATCGACCCATGAAGGTAACCGGCCGGCGGCGCGTCAGGCGACGGGCTGGTGGAGCACGCCGTTGACCCGCGCGATGTCGACCTCGATGCGGTGATTGAGGTCGGACCGGATGGCATCGTTGGCGATGCGGATCGCATTCTTCCACGCGCGCCGGTTGCTGGAGCCATGGGCCTTGATGACGTTGCCTTTCAACCCCAGGAGCGGCGCCCCGCCATAACGCTCCGGATTGGTCCGCCGCCGCAGGGCCGCGAACGCGCCCCGGGCCAGCAGGGCCCCGATCACCCGCCAGGGTTTCGTCTTCAACTGGGCCCGCAATTCGCCGGAAATGAACTTGGCCAGCGCCTCCCAGCTCTTGATGCAGATGTTGCCGACGAAACCGTCGCACACCACGACGTCGACGTCATTCGAGAACAGTTGGAACCCCTCGATCGGGCCGACGTAACGGACCAGCGAGCCCAGTCGCTTCAGCGCGTCGTGCGTCTCGGCGATCAGCGTGTTGCCCTTGCCCTCCTCGGTGCCGATGGTGAGCAGGCCGACCCGCGGCTCCTTGCAGCCCAGTTCCACCCGCGCGTAGTGCGAGCCGATGATCGCGTTGTGCACCAGGTGCTCCGGCCGGGCCTCGGGATTGGCGCCGGCGTCGATCAGCACGAAATAGCCGCCGGCGTGCGGCAGGATCGGGGCCAGCGCCGCGCGGTCCAGGCCCTCGAGCGTGCGCAGCTTGAGGATGCCCGCGGCCACCAGGCTGCCGGTGTTGCCGCAGCTCACCGCGGCGATCGCCAGGCCGTGCTTCACCAGGTCGATGGCGCGCATCATGGAGGCGTCCTTTTTCCGGCGGATCGCCAGCAACGGCTTGTCCTCCATGGTGATGACCTCGGAGGCGTGGCAGACTTCGACCGACGGGTGCCGGGCGAGCCCCGCCCTGGCCAGCAGGGGCCGCAACACCGCCTCGTCGCCGACCAGGGTCAGCGGATTCAACCCGGAGAACTCCGCCAAGGCCAGCTTGGCGGCTTCGACCACCTCGCCGGGGCCAAGGTCACCACCCATGGCGTCCACGGCAATGCGACCGGCGGAAGGCGTCTCGGCCATCGCGGAAGGTGCGGGGTTGTACCGGCTGTTCCGGGAGACTCCGGCGGCTCAGACTTCGACAGTGATCACTTGCCGGCCGCGGTACATGCCGGTGCGGGGGTTGACCCGGTGGGGTCGGACCGCCCCTTCATCCGTCGGATCGCGCGACAGTTGCGGGGCCTTGAAGGCGTTCGCCGCCCGGCGGTTGGCGCTGCGGCGTTTGGATTGTTTGCGTTTCGGATTGGCCATGTTGGGAGAGTGACGGATCGTGTCCGGGGGCCGGCGGAGACCGCTGCGGGTCGGGCAAAGGCGACCGAGTAAAGAATGGACCTTGGGTGGGTCAAGACATCATATCGGAACCGCGCCAGCGGCCCCTTACCTCAAGAAAATCAAGCCGAGGCCGGCGGCAAGCGCGAGGCGGTACCAGGCAAAGACCGCCAGACCGTGGCGGGTGAGGTAATGCACGAGGAATCTGACCGCCAGGGCCGCCGAAACCGTCGCAACCAGCCCGCCCAGCAGCACATGCGACCAGCCGAAGACCGTTACCATCGCCAGGCCGGACTGCCAGCTCTTGAAGATGGTGGCGGCGGAGAGCGTTATGAAACCCAGCAGAAAGCTAAACTCGGCGGCCAGTCGGGGTTCAAACCCGGCGAAGTAGCCGCCGACGATCGTGGTCATCGAACGGCTCATGCCCGGCCAGAGGGCGAAACATTGCATGCAGCCGATGCCGAAAGCCCGCACGGCGGGCAGTTCGGCCGGCGTCAACACCAGATCGACCGAGGTGGTGTATTTCCGGCGCCAGTGTTCGGCGGCAAACATGAGCACGGCGCCGCTGATCTGGGCGACCACCACCGCGCGCACGGAGAACAAATGCCGGTCGATCCAGTGATTCAACGCGAGACCGAGGACGGCGGCCGGCAGGAAGGCCACGAGCAGATTGCGCAACAGCCGCAGGCCCGCCGGATCGCGGCCGAACAGCCCGAAGACGATGCTGAGCAATTGCGGCCAATAAAGCAGGGCGACGGCGGCAATGGCGCCGAATTGAATCACCACGGTGTAGGTGTCCGCCGCCAGCTTCAGGGTCAGCGGCTGGCCCTGCGGATTCCGCGGCGAGGGCGGCCGGTACCACAAGGGGCGCCCGGCGGGGTCGGTCAACGGCACCTCCGATTCGAGGCGCAGCGCGTGGTTGGCGATGATGAGGTGACCGGTGGAGGAAATCGGCAGGTATTCGGTGAGGCCTTCCACCAGGCCGAGCACGATCGCGTCGCCCACGCTCAACTCGGCGGCGGGGCGGCCGGGCGGCGCGGCCACGACTCCCAACGGCGTCTGAAACGCGGCGCCACACCACAGGAAGCCCAGCGCGGTCAACAAAAGCCAGGGACGGCGCACGAGCACCAGATCGGCCCTTTTCGGAGCGGGTGTCGAGAATTATGCGACCGGGTTTTTCGGCTTTTCTCCCGCCGGGCGGCTTCCACAGTGCTGGGTGACATGTCCACGCTGGCCGACCTCGCCGTTCACCTGCGCGCCGGAAGGGAACTCGGCCCGGCCGAGGCTCGCGACGCCGCCCATGCCCTGGCCGCGCCGGAGGTGCCCGATACGCAGAAGGCGGAATTCCTCACCGCCTTCGCCGACCGCGGCGAAACCGCGGGGGAAGTGGCCGAATTCGCCACCGTGTTCCGCACGCTGGCCGTCGATCCGGGGATGGAAGCGTGGGCCCCCGACGCCATCGACATCGTGGGCACCGGGGGGGATCACATGGGCGGCTTCAACATCTCAACCCTGGTGACGCTCACGCTGGCCTGCGCCGGGGTCCCGGTGATGAAGCACGGCAATCGCGGGATCACCTCGAAATGCGGCAGCGCCGACCTGATGGCGTCGCTGGGGGTGGACCTGACGGCGCCCCCGGACAAACTCCGACGGGCGATGCGGGAGCTGGGTTTCGTCTTTTTCTTCGCGCCCGCCTATCACCCCGCCTTCAAGCACGTGGCCGCGGTGCGCAAAGCGCTCGCGGCCTCGGGCCGGCGGACCATCTTCAATTTCATTGGTCCGCTGATCAATCCCGGCCGCCCCGCCCAGGTCCTGTTGGGCACGTTTGCGGAACCCTGGGTGGCCAAGCTCGCCGCCACGCTCGAGGCGCTGGGGGCGACCGCCGGACTGGCGGTGGTCGGCGTGGTCGACGAGGGGCGGGGCATCGACGAACTGACGACGGCCACCGTCAACCGCGTGCGCGGATTCGGCCGGCTGCGGTCGCTGGACGGCCAGTGGCGCGCGGCCGATTTCGGACTGCCCCAGGCCGAATTTGCCGACATCCGCGGCGGCGACCTGGCGGCCAACCTCGCCCTGGTGGACGCCGTGCTCGCGGGCCGGGGGCCGCCGGGTCTGGTCGACACGATCGTGCTGAACGCGGCCGTGGCGCTTTGGATCATGGGCCGGATACCCGGGGTGCGCGACGGCCTGGCTCCCGCCCGCGATTGGCTGCTTGGCGGCCCCGTGAAGGCGCGCATTGCGGCGACCCGGGAGTTCTACCGGTCATGAGCCGGTCCTATTTTGGCACGGATGGGGTGCGCGGCGCCTACGGCGGACCGGTCATCAACGAGGCCTTTGCCCGACGCCTGGGCCGCGCCGCCGCGCGGCATGCCCGGGCCCGGGGGGCGTGCTCGGGTGCGGTCGCGCTGCTGGGACGGGACACCCGGTTCTCCGGTCCGGCGCTCGAGGCGGCGGTGGCGGCGGGGCTGACCGAAGAAGGTTTGTTGCCGGCGAGTCTGGGCGTCGTCCCGACGCCCGCCGTGGCCCGGGCGGTGCGCGAATCGGGCGCCGCGTTGGGCGTGGTGATCACGGCGTCGCACAATCCCTCGGGCGACAATGGCATCAAATTCTTTGGCGCCAGCGGCGCCAAGTTGACCGATGGGGAGGAGGAGCAGCTCGAGGCCCAGTTGGCGGCGATCGCCGCGTCGGGACCGGGACCAAACGCCGCCGCTCCACGGGCGGTGGCCGGGGCCGCAGGCGACTACATCCGGGCCGTGTCCGCACTCCTGGGGGCCGACTCCCTCCGGGGCTGGCGGATCGCGCTCGATACCGCCCATGGCGCCACGTGTACGACCAGTCCGGAGGTTCTGCGTCGGTTGGGCGCGGCCGTGGCCGGCCTGGGCGATGCGCCTGACGGCCGCAACATCAATGCCGGGGTCGGGAGCGAGCATCCGGAGCGCCTTTGCGCGCTGGTGCGGGAAGCCGGAGCGCGCCTCGGGGTGGCCCACGATGGCGACGGTGATCGTTGCGTCCTCTGCGACGAACGCGGTGACCTGCTCGACGGCGATGAAATCCTGACCATCCTCGCGCTGGACGCGCTGCGACGCGGGGCGCTGGCGGGCAGGACGCTGGTGGTGACCGTGCAAAGCAACCTCGGGGTGGATGCCGCCGTCGAAGCCGCGGGGGGGCGGGTGCTGCGGACGCCCGTGGGGGATCGCTACGTGGCCGAACGGATGCTCGCCGAGGGCGCCGTGCTGGGCGGCGAATCCTCGGGGCACGTCATCTGTGCCGAAGTTTCGGCGACCGGCGACGGTTTGGTGGCGGCTCTCAAGGTCATCGGCGTGATGCAGGCCACCGGCCGGCCGCTCTCCGAACTGCGGGGGGGGTTGGCCAAATTTCCGCAGCTCTCTTCGGCGCTGAAAATCGGGGCGAAACCGCCGCTGGAGTCGCTGCCGGGCCTGCAGGCGGCAATCAAGACGACGGAGGCGGAATTGGGGCGGCGCGGACGGGTCCTCGTGCGTTATTCGGGCACGGAGCCCAAGCTCCGCCTGCTGGTGGAGGGAGAATCGCCGGCGGCGGTCCAGGCGGGCATGGATCGCCTGGAGCGCGCGGTGCGCGCTGCGCTACCCGGCGGCTGACAGGAGCTGCTGGATTTCGGCCAGGGTGGGCGGGTGGACGCATCCGGGGGCCCGGGTGCAGACCAGGGCGGCCACCGCGGCGGCAAAGCGCACACTCGTGGCGTCGTCCCAACCCTGCAGCATTCCGTAGATGATTCCGGCGCGAAAGCTGTCGCCCGCTCCGGCCGTGTCGATGACCTCCACCGCGAATGCCGGCAGTTCGTGTCGGCCCTCCGCGCCCGCCCTGGCCGCCGCTCGTCCGCGGCCCCACCAGATCGGGTCGGATCCGGCGGTGAAGACCATCAATCCCGGGCAGCGGGCAAGGTAGCGGTCAAAGAGGCGGGCACGCTCATCGGCGTCGGCCACCGCGGCCGGATATTCCCGCCGCAGGTACTCGCGGGACACAATCAGGGCGGCGGCGGATCCCGCGAGTTCCGAATCGGGTCGGGCGTCGTAGGTAACGACCGGAAGGCCGCGGGCAAGGGCTTCGCGCGTCGCCGCGAGCGTGGCCGCCCCAAAGGTGGAATCCACGGAAACGATCCGGGCGGTGGCGAGCCTCCGCGGGTCGGGATCATCCCACTGCGGGGTGGTGAAGAGCAGGTCGCAGTAACGTCCGAACACGGTGCGCGTGCGGCCGTCGGAAACCACGATCTCGGTCACGCCGGGATAACCCGGCACCACCCGCAGCCCGGCGCAGTCGATGCCGCGTTCCTGGAGGAAGGCGAGGGTGCGCCGGCATTCCGGATTGTCGCCGATCCAGTTGCCCTCGAGGGCCACCGCCACGCCCAGTCCGGCCAGCACCAGCGCCGTGCCCGTCGCCTCGCCGGCGTGGTTCTCGAGCGTCTCGATCACCTCGGCGTACCCGTCCGCCTCCGGGTAGGCCCCGCGGACTCGCAGGATGCGGCCGGTGCTCACATGCCCAAAGCAATACACGTCGGACATGCATCCATGCGGGAGAAAACGCGGTTTTTTCCAAGTACAATCCGATTGCCCGCGCAGCGGAGCCGGCGGGTTTGCGAGATGCCTGACGGATCCGGGGACGGCCGAACTTCCGGGATGGCCGACGCCACTCCGGTCCTTTCAGGGCAGCACCTGGTAACGCGTGACCATGCCGGCCGCCATATGATCGTCCACGTGGCAATGATACATCCAGATCCCCGGATTGTCCGGCACCATGTCGCAAACGATCATCTGCGCCGGCGCGATGCTAAGCACGTCGGTATGTTGGCCGTTCACGGTGACCACATTGCCGTGCCAATGCGGCGTGTGGAAATTGAAGGCATTGCCGAGGGCCACCACATACCACCGCACCCGTTCGCCCTGCTGCATTGTCATCATCGGCCCGTTGCCGTAAAGATAGCCGTTGATGGTGGCCTTGAAATTGGCGCCGGCAAAGCCGCCGGCATCGATCGTGTAGGCGCCGTCGGAATCCACCGGGATCAACTCGTCCTTTTTCACACTCTTCGGATCGCCGCAGTAGGTCTGGATGTTGTGGTCCAGATACCAGCTCTGATTCTCATCGACGATCATGAACAGGGTGACGAACTCGCGATCGACATCCTTCGGGCGCCCGGATGGGGCCGCCTCTCCCCGCCGGGTGATGATGATGACTCCAACCAAGCCGGCGTTCACATCCTTCGGTTCGTCGGTGTGCGAATGGTACAGCCAGACGACGGAACTCGGGTCGTTCGGGCCGGGCCCGGCGCGTTCGGGGACGTCCCAGACGTATTCGTGAATGCCGCCGGGAGGCACGGCATCGTCGGCCTTGTCGGCACCGGTCGTGCCATCGTCATAAAGGGCCCCTTCCGCGTTCTTGTCGTAGAAGACGCCGTGCGGATGCATGCTGTAGGGGCGGCTGGCGTTGTTCTTGAAGACGACATCAATGCGGTCGCCCACCTCGGCGCGCAGGACCGGACCCAGCAGCCCCAGATGCTCCCATTCCGGCGGGCGCGCCTGGCGCGTGGTGAACGTGCCGTCGGTGTATTCGTGATAGACGGCCTTGCGATAGACCTTGCCGATGCGAGTCGGGCCACGCTCCGTATACATTTTGGCGATGCCGGCAAACGGTTTGCCGGTCATCAGGTTGAGGTTGGCGGGCGCGTAATCCCATTCCACTTCGTCGGCCGCGACGAAATAGGTGCGCACCTGGCCGGCGGCGCCACGATGGGCCGCGGAGGCGGCCGGCTCCGCCCCCTTCGGCGCGGCGCTCTCCGCCACAGCGCCGGCACAGGTGGCCCAGGGGCACAAAACAGCGAAGAGGAGCGATCCGAGGATGGCAGGGTGGGGCGCGGCCATTTTCATGATGGTTTGGGGGCTTGGTTTTCCTGCGGCTGCCGGCACGATCCGGACCGAGTGCGTGGTCGAACCGGCTGGAATGAGAGGGGTAGCGGCCGGCCGAAAGCGTCGCGAGGATAGCACAGCGTCCGGCGGGTCTCAAAGCGGCCAAACGGATTTTCGGGAGGATCAGATGGGGCGGTGGTTGCCGGTTGAAAGACTGCGGGATGGCGTCGGCCCCCGCAGACATCCTGAGACGTCATGCTTGGGCGCCGCGTGCTTGACAGGCACGGGGCGGCCAGCCCATCGGTGTGTCGCGCATGGCCAGCACCGCCACTCCAAATTCGTCCGCGCGGGTCTACTGGACGGCGTTGATCGGGCTGCTCTTCGATTACTACGACCTGTATTTGTTCGTCTACTTGGAGAGGCCGCTCGCCGACCATTTCGGGCTGACGGTGGCGGCGAGCAATGCGCTGCAATTCGTGGGACTGGCGGGCGTGGGGCTGGGGGCGCTGGGCTTTGGCGGGCTGGCCGACCGGTTCGGTCGCGGGCGCATCTTGCTTTCGGTCTTTGGAGTCTACGTGTTTGGCATCGCGGGTCTGAGCCTCGCCTGGGGCTACGGCAGTCTGCTCGGCTTTCGCCTGCTCGCCTCGCTGGCGCTGGGAGCGGAATGGGGCATCAGCCACACCTACTTGGCGGAACACGTCGACCGGGCGACGCGCTATCGCTTTTCGGCCCTGCTTCAGTTCGCGATTCTCGGTGGCTTGGCGGCCGCCCTGGCCCGCGACTTCCTGCTGCCGGCGTGGGGCTGGCGCTGGCTGTTTGCCGCGTCGATTGTGCCGGTGGTCATATTGTCCGCCGTCAGGTGGCGCGTGCTGGCGCGCGGTGACGCCCTGGACTCAGCGCTTACCAAGTTGCGGAGGGGCACGGGAAATACGCGGGCGGGGCTGCTGGCAGCAATTCGGCGGAACGCGGCGGCCTTTGGGATCTGTTTCGGCATCGCCAGTCTCACGATCGCGAGCGGCACGATCAATGTGTTCTACGCCAAGGACCTCCCGCAATCGGTGATCTACACGGTGTTCTTCTGGTTCAACGTGGCGCCCGGGATGCTGCTGGGAGCTTGGGTGGTGCGGCGCCTCGGCGTCGGCCGGGCCCTGGCCATCTACGCCGCGGTCCTGATGGCCTTGTCGGTCTGGGCTTGGGGCAGCGCCTGGCCGCAGCGGGCGCTCGCGTTTGCGCTGGTTCTCCCGCTGCTGAACGGACTGCCCTTCGGCCTGATGGGGGCGTTCTTCAACGAGGTCTTTGGCGAGTACCGCACGATGTTGTCCGGCGCGGCCTACAACCTCGGACGCATTCTGGCCGGTTTTTCGCCGGCCCTGATCACCGCCTTCGGGCTGCACCGGGGCGGCAGCTATTTCCTGTTCACGGCCGTGGTGGGCGTCGGGGTCCTGGGATTGAGCGCGGCGGCGGCGCGGCTGCCCTCGCGGCTGTGACCACCAGGTTCGGAGCCGGGTGCGCCAGGCAAACTGGCGCCTTGCCGGGCCCCGGACGGCCGGTTACGAGGCTTGGTCGAATTCAACCGGCAACCGGGCCGAAGGACGCGGCCCGGTTCGCCAGGGAGACACCATGCCCGAATTGCCCGAGATCGATCACCTGAGTCGCCAAATGCGCCGGATTCTGCCGGGACGTCGCGTGAGCGACGTGGAAGTGAGGCAACCCAAATGCCTCAACCGGACGCCGCGCGCCTTCCGCGCCTTGCTGACGGGCAAGGTGGTTGATCGCGTGACGTCCCGCGGCAAATGGATCTTCCTGCACCTTGACCCGGGGACGACGTTGCTGCTCAGCCTCGGGATGGGCGGCGACCTGCTCTCGCACCGGCCGGGCGCGAAGCTGCCGGACCGTTATCAACTGCGGCTCGGTTTTGCCGACGGTTCGAACCTGACGGTCCGATTCTGGTGGTTTGGCTACGCGCACGCGTTGCCGGACGCCGAGCTGGCGAAACACCAGATGACCGCCAGGCTCGGGTTGAATCCGCTGGATCCCGGGGATTTCTCGTACGCCCGATTCCGCGCCCTGCTCGACGGCCGCCGGGGCTCCATCAAGGCGCTGTTGATGGACCAACGCCGCATCGCCGGGATCGGCAACGTCTATATCCAGGACATCCTGTTTCAGGCCGGACTGCATCCCAACCGGCTGATTCCGCGGATGTCGGAAGCGGATCGGTTCGCCCTGCACCGCAGCATCGTCTCGCAACTCCGGCGCGCCGCCCGGCGGGGCGGGCTGGCCTACGAGAAGGATCTCCACGGCCGCCCGGGGCGATTCAAGGAATTCATCGTCGGCTACCGGGCGGGCAAACCCTGCCCGCGTTGCGGCACGTCCATCCGCAAGATTCGCAGCGGGCCGACTGCCTCGTTCGTGTGTCCGCGATGCCAGACTTGAGGCCGGCGCGGCGGTCCCGTCGCGGCGTCCCGCCACCCGCCGGAAAGGCCAACTGATATCGCGCGGGGCCGCTTGCAGACGCCGCGGGCGTGGCTAGCTTCCGCCGCATAATATGAAGCGCTGCGGCATGGTCGCGCTTTGTCTGCTGGGCGTCGCCGTCGGGGTGACGCAAATTCGCGCCGAGGGCGAGGTGGAGGAGGCGATCCGCGAGCTGGAACTGACCAAGTTCGTGATGCCGGTGTTTCCGTCGGAGCTGCGGGCGGCGGGGGTGACCGACGGCAGCGCGAGCGTGATCATGACCCGCAACGCCGCGGGCCGCCCG
>JBJKRD010000304.1:0-3665 GCA_046704925.1 Opitutaceae bacterium
GCGCAAGTTCCGCGCGAACCTGCGGCGCATGGATCGGGCGAATTCGCTGGATCTGATTCTCGACGATCTTGTGGCGTTGGCCGCGCCCGCGGCCGGATCGCCGGCGCCGGCGACCGCCGGCCAGGAAGCCGCATGAACGCCGCCTCCCCGCCCCGGTCCGCCTTCGCCGTGGCCGGCGCCCTGCACCTGGTCGGCGTCGGCGGCGCCGGCATGGCGCCGTTGGCCCTTTGCCTGCGCGAGGCCGGCTGCACGGTGACCGGCGAGGATGACGCGATGACCCCGGCGGTGCGCCGGATTCTGGAGCAGGGAGGGGTGACGCTCACCGCGCCGGGCGAGGTTCCCGCGACGTGCGACCGTCTGGTCTATTCCTCGGCCATCAAGGCGGAACATCCGGCCCGGGCCCGGGCGGCGGCGCGTGGCCTGCCGGCGGTGCGGCGCGGCGAGATGCTGGCGGAACTGGTGGCCGGCCGGAAACTGATCGCCGTGGTTGGCGCGCACGGCAAGACCACGACCACGGCCATGCTCATCACCGCCTTGCGGCGGGCCGGGTTCCCGTGCGGATGGTTGCTCGGCGGCCTGTTCAACGACGAGCGCATTCCACCCGGCCGGCTCGGCGCCGGCGACTGGTTTGTGGCGGAGATCGACGAGAGCGATGGCAGCATCGACGGCTTTTCCCCGGAGATCACCGTGATGGTCAGCCTCGACTGGGATCATCCCGACCATTATGCGCGGATCGAGGATCTCACGGCGGCCTTCCGCCGGCTCGCGGCACGGACGCGGCGGGCGCTCCTTTACGATCCGGCGGGAACGCTGGCGGGGCAGGTGCGGGACGGCGCGGGGGTCCCGGCCTACGGTTTTGGCGCGGACGCCCCCTATCGCGCCAATCTCGTGCGCGACCAGGAGCCGCACCTGGTGCTGCGGCTGGCGGGGGACTTTCCGCCGCTGGTGGTCACCGTCCGGGCGCGGGGTGCATTCAACGCCCACAACGCCGCCGCGGCGCTGGCGGCGGCCCATCTCGCGGGCGCGACGCTGTCGCCGGATCTGCTGGCGGATTATCCCGGGGTGCGGCGCCGCCAGACCGTGCTGCGGGCGACGGACGGCCTGACCATTCTGGAGGACTACGCCCACCACCCCGCGGAAATCCGCGCGCTGCTGGCGGGCCTGCGGCAACGGGCCGGGGGACGGCTGGTGGTGGTCTTCCAGCCGCACCGTTTCAGCCGCACCGCCCAGTTCAAGTCCGAGTTCGCCTCCGTCCTCGCCCAGGCGGACCGGCTGTTTCTGCTCGACGTCTACGCCGCCGGGGAGGCGCCGGTCGGCGGCGGCACGACCGCCGACATCCTCGACGAGATCCGGAAGGCGGGCGCGTCGCTGCCGGTGACCCATCTGGAGGGTCACGACGGGATCTTCCTCGGGGCGCTGCAGGCGGCGCTGCAGCCGGGTGACTTTCTCGCCTTTGTGGGCGCCGGCGACGTCGACCGGTTGGCACATTCCCTGGCGGCCCGCCTCGAGGAGGACGAGGCGCGGGCGGTCGTCTGGAACCGGTTTGCGAACGAGGTCGGGCCGCAGCTTTCGTCCGAGGCCCGGCTTACGCGCGAGGAGGCGCTCGGGCCCCGGACCACGATGCGCGTGGGCGGGGCGGCGCGGGGTTACGCCGAGCCGGCGACCCCGGCGGACCTCCGGATTCTCCTGCGCGCCGCCGTGGCCCGGGCCCTGCCGGTGTTCTTTCTGGGGCGCGGCTCCAATCTGCTCGTGCCGGACGAGGGGATCGACGGCCTGGTCATCAACCTGGCGCACCCGGCCTGGCAGATCTGCGAGCTGCAACCCGACGGGCGGCTGTGGGTGGGCGCCGGCCTGCGGTTGAAGAATCTCTGCGGCTTCGCGGCCAAGGCCGGCTTGAAGGGATTCGAGTTTCTCGAGGGCATCCCGGGCTCGGTCGGCGGGGCCCTGCGCATGAATGCGGGCGCGATGGGCGGCTGGATCTTCGACCTGGTGGAGGAGATTCAGGTCATGACCCGGGCCGGAGAGCTGCACACGCGGCGGAGGAGCGAGCTGCGCGTCGCCTATCGGGAGTGCCGCGAACTGGTCGACGCCGTGGCGCTCGGGGCGAGGCTGCGGCCGCCGGCGCGCGCGGCCAGCGAGGCGATCGGCCGCCAGGTCGATGTGTACCGCCGCATCCGTCATGAAACCCAGCCGCGGGAGCCCAGCGCCGGTTGCGTGTTCCGGAATCCCCCCGAGACCTCTGCCGGCCGGCTGATCGACGAGCTGGGCCTCAAGGGCGAGCGGGTGGGGGACGCAGAGGTGTCGCCGGTGCACGCGAATTTCATCATCAACCGGGGACACGCGACCTGCGCCGAGGTGATCATGCTGATGCGCCGGGTGCGGGAGCGGGTCCGGACCGCGCGGGGGGTGACACTGGAGCCGGAGCTCGTGCTTTTCGGGCGGTCGTGGAGGGACGTGTGGTGAGCGCGCACTCGCGCACGACCGGGAGTGGGCGGGCATGAGCCAGGGCACCTCCAATCTGCCGCCGTCGCGTTCCTGGCGGGACATCCGCCAGGGGGTAAGCGCGCGCGCGATGTCCCGCGCCGGGCGCCAGCGGAAGGCATGGGCGGGCGTGAAGGCGGCGGTGGTCGGCCTGCTCATCCTGGGGGGGTGCGGCGGCGCGCTGGTGCTGTACCTGATGTGGGAGCACGAACCGGCCAAGCTCAAGGAACCGGTGCGAATGGCGCCGCTCCGCCAGGTGGTGTTCTCCACCGACGGCGTGCTGGATCCGGCGTGGATGGGGCGCGCGCTGGCGCTCCCGCCCAAGCCGACGCTGATGGGCCTGGATCTGGACGCGCTGGAGCAACGCCTGCTCGCCTCCGGGCAGGTCCAGAGTGTCGTGCTGCACCGCCGGTTCCGGGACAACACCCTGGTGGTCACGGTGCGGGAACGCACGCCGGTGGCCCGCCTGATGGTGCAGGAGGGCGCGGCCCGGCCGCGGATGTGGCTCGTGGCCCGGGACGGCGTCATCTACGAAGGCGCCGGTTACGACCAGGCCGAGCTGGGCCGGCTGCCGTGGCTCGGCGGCATCGCGCTGCAGCGGACGGCGCGCCACGGTTTCCGACCGATCGCGGGAATGGACCGGGTGGCGGACCTGTTGTCGGCCGCGCGGGGCCTGGTGCCGCTCCTTTATGCGAACTGGGAGGTCGTCTCCCTGGCCCGGCTGGCCTCCGACCGGGAGATCCTGGTGCGGTCGCGCGACATCCCGGAGATCGTCTTCGACGCCCGCGGGGATTTCCCGCGGCAACTGGCCAAACTCGACTACATCGTCGCCACCCTGCGCCAGCAGGGCGGCCCGCCGATGGCGCGGGTCGATTTCTCCGTCGGCAGCCAGGTGCCGGTGGAGTTACAGGAGTCCTTGTCAACGGCCCCGGCGGCCACTTCTCTTCCCCGGACAACTTCCCGATCCGCAACCACCCGTGACTTCTAAGAGCAGTTTGATCGGCGCCGTCGAGATCGGCACGGCGAAGATCGCCGTGCTGGTGGGTGAGCTCGTCCGCGGCCGTTCCCTGAACATCATCGGCCTGGGCTCCTGCCAGTCGCACGGCGTGATCAAGGGCAGCGTGGTGGATTACAAGGAGGCCAGCGCCTGCACCCACGCCGCCCTGCAGGCCGCCGAGGAGCGC
>JBJKRD010000305.1:0-13516 GCA_046704925.1 Opitutaceae bacterium
GCTCGTATTTGTCCTCCGGTGCCGCCGCCGGGTTGCCGATTTCATAGCCGCCGCCGAGGGCGTCGGAAAAGGCCCGGTAGCGTTCGCTCGCGCCGGGCGGTTGCCGGCTGAATCCCGCGCCCAGGTCCGTGGTCAGACCGGCGGCGAACCGGCCGGTGAGCCGGAGGTTGGCGGCGCCGGCGAGTTCGCGGCGCCGGGGATCGGCGGCGTCAGGTCCGTTGTAATCCGCGTAGAGCTGGCGGATGGGGCGGCCGAACGCGAGACCGTCGGCGGCGCGTGCGTCGCTGCCGGCCGCGTCGAGTCGGGCGCCGGTGCGGAGATCCCAGCCGGGCGCCACGGTCCGGGTGAGCTCCGCGAACCCGCCCACATCGTCCTGGCGCAGGTCGGGCCAGAGGAGATCGACGGCCCCGGGGCGTTTCCGCTCGAGCCGGCGCTCCTGCCGCGTGGCATCCAGGCCGAGAATGAGGCTGCCGTCGGGCAGTTGGCGATGGAGAGCGATGCCGGCGGCGACGCTGCGGGTGCTACCGGCGGCGGCGACGAGGGCGGGCGCCGGCCGACCGGCGTTGTCGAGATGCGGGCGGGTGACGCCGAGGCCGACGCGCGTCTCGATCCGCGCGTCGGGGGAAAGCGCCCAGCCGTAGCCGGCGGTGAAGGCCGCCGTGTCGGTGTCGCGGGTATCGAGCGGGAGGGCGGAATTGACGGCGAGTTGCTGACGGGAGAGAAGGACGCCGAGCCGGAACTGGTGTTGCGTGTCGGGCTGGAAGTCGAGGTGGACGGCCGTCCCGAGTTCCCGGTCGGCCGCCGGAACCACCGTCCCATCGCCGGCGGTGTAGTCGCCGAGGCGGTGGCCGGCCAGGGCCACGCGGGCGGACCAGGCGCCACGGCCGACGGTGGCCGTGGCGAGCCCTTCGCCGCCGTCGCGAGCGAAATCCCAGGCGACGCCGGCATAGGCCGCCTCCGCTTCATCGGACGCCGGCCTCTTTCCCGACGACAACTCGAGGAAGCCGGCGTTGGCCGGCGGCCCGAGAGTGACGGAGGGCAGTGACTTGACCACGTTGAGGCCGGCGGGAAGGCCGGCGGCCACCAAGGCGAGCGGCGACGCGGTGCGCGTGGGCGAGGCGTTGGGGAGGGGCAGACCGTCGAAAGTCGTGACGACGCGATCCGATCCGAGGCCGCGCAGCAACGGTTCGGCGGCGGCGGCGCCCATGCGGTGCAGGGCCAACCCGGGAATCGTCTCCACCCGGTCGGCGAGGCTGGCCGGGAGGTTCCAGGCGAACCGATCGGGTGCGGCGTCGGGCCAGGCGGGCACCGCTTCGCCCCGCACGGTGACGGGGCCCAGGCGGATGGTTTCGTCGCCCGCGGTGGCAACGGATTGCGCGCGAGCGGTGGCGGCCGCCAGCAGGCAAAGCGTCAGCAACCGGCGCGGCTTCATCGGGCGGCGGCAAGGCCGGCGGCCCCGAGCACGGCGAGAAGGGCGCCCAGCCAGAAACGCAGGGTGGGCCGGCTGCGTTCCAGGGCCCGGGCGATCGGTACGGTAAACAGGGGCGCCGTGGCCACGATGGGCAGGACGATCCCTGCCGGAGTGGTGCGCAGCGCCCACTGATAGCAGGTGACGCCCAGCACCGGACCGAGCAGGGTGTTGAGCCCGACCCAGGCCCAGCCGGGCAGCGCCCGGGCCGGCACGGGCGGCTCCTCCATCGCGGCCGGGGCCGTTTCGGCCGCGGGCCACCAACGCACGACGAGCAGGGCGAGTGTTCCCACCGCCAGGCCGCCGAGCACCCGCTGGTAGGCGGAGCTGGCGCCGTCCATGAAGAAACTGTGGGCATGGAGGACGAAGAACGCCTTGCGGCTGAGCACGGCTCCCGCGCCCTGGGCGAGCGCGGAGAGGGCGGCGAGGGCGACGCCCCAGGAATAACCGGAGGCCCGGTGACCAAGCATGGGTCCTGCCGGACCCATGAGACCTATGGCAACTCCCGTCAGCGTCAGCGCGGCGAGCCCCGTCTGGGCCGCCGACAGCCGGGTGCCGAGCCAGCACCATTCAACCAGCGCGGCGGCCACCGACGAACCGCACTGCACGATGAGCATGGCGAGGTTGGAGCCGATGCGGGGCAGGGCGTGGAACATGGTGAGCCCGCCGAGACCGAAGCCCACGGCGCCGCTGACGAGAAACCAGTCCAGGGCGCCGCCGCCGAGGCCGGCGCCGGCGGCGTGGGCCCAGGCGCCGAGCAGGGCCGCGGCGAGCAGCAGCCGGAGGAAATTACCGGTGGTGCTGCCGTAGTGCAGCGAGGCGCGGCGGGCGCACACGGCGTTCGCCGCGAAGAACAGCGCGGTGAGAAAGGCACCGGTCACCGTTTATACAGCGGCCGGGCCGTGTAGCGCGTGTGCAGCAGCGCGTGCGCCCGGGCGCTCAACGGCCGCTCGAGAAACTCGTCATAAAGACGCTGCACTTCCGGGTTTTCGTGGGAGAGGCGGACCCGGCGGTCCCGGTCGTGGCGGTAGACGCCGGCGGCGCGCCGGGCCCGCACGTTGCCGTTGACCCCGTAGGGCTGGCCCCCGCCGCCGATGCAGCCGCCGGGGCAGGCCATGACCTCGATGAAATGGACCGGCGGCTCCCGGCCGCCGCGGCGCGCGGCCCGCACCTCGTTGAGCACGGTTTCGACGTTGGCCAGCCCGTGGGCCACGGCCACCCGGATCTTGGTGCCGTCGATGTCGACCTCGGCCTCCTTCACGCCCTGCAACCCGCGCACGGGCTCGAACTCGAGCTGGTCGAGGTTGCGGCCGGTGATGAGGAAATGCGCGGTGCGGAGCGCCGCCTCCATCACGCCGCCGGTAACGCCGAAAAGCATGCCGGCGCCGGAGTAGGCGCCCAGGATGCTGTCGGGTTCGCCGTCCGGCAGGTTGAGGAAGTCCAGCCCGGACTGCTTGATGAGGCGGGCGAGTTCGCGGGTGGTCAGGGCGATGTCGACGTCGATGTGCCCGGAGGCGTACATCTCGTGGGTGCGCTCGAGCTCGTACTTTTTGGCCGTGCAGGGCATGATCGAGGCCACGTAGAGCTTCGCCGGGTCGATCCCCTGGCGCTGCGCGTAGTACGTCTTGGCCAGCACGCCGAGCATCTGCTGCGGGGACTTGGCGGTGGAGAAGTTGTCGATGAAGTCGTAGTGCAGCTTCTCCATGAAGTCGGTCCATGACGGGCAGCACGAGGTGATGAGGGGGAGCTGGCCGCGGTGATGGACGAACCGCTCCACGAATTCGCTCGCCTCCTCCATGATCGTGAGGTCGGCCGAGAAATTGGTGTCGAAGACCGCCTGGAAGCCGAGGCGGCGCAGGGCCGTGTAGAGCTTGCCGGTGAGATCCGTGCCCGGCGGCAGACCGAAGGCCTCGCCGAGGGCGACGCGGACCGAGGGCGCGAACTGCACGACGCAATGCTTCGCGGGGTTGTGCAACGCCTCCCACACGGCGGCGGTCTCGTCGTTCTCCACGATGGCGCCGGTCGGGCAATGGTAGGCGCACTGGCCGCATTTCACGCAGGGCGATTCGGCGAGGGTGATGTCGCCGGCGGGCGCCATGCGGGTGTTGATGCCGCGGTCGAGAAAGGAGAGGGCCCACACGTCCTGCATCTCCTGGCAGACCTGGACGCAGCGGCCGCACTTGATGCACTTGGTAAAGTCGAGGATGATCGAGCCGTTGGAGTTGTCCGGCGCGAGGTCGGGGACGCTGCGCTTGATGTGCTCGACGCGGATGCCGAAATCGGCGGCCAGCGCCTGCAGTTCGCAGGTGCCGTTGCGGCCGCAGGTGAGGCAGCTGTTCGGATGGTTGGAAAGGATCAGTTCCAGCACGGTGCGCCGGACCTCGGTGAGCTCCGCGGTGTGGGTCGTGACCTGCATGCCCTCGGTCACCGGCGTGCAGCAGGCCCGGACCATGCGCCCCTGGCCGGCGACCTGCACGATGCACAGACCGCAAGCGGCGGTGGGCAGCAGGTCGTCGTTCTGGCAGAGCGTCGGGATCTTGACCTGCACCCGGCGGGCGGCCTCGAGGATCGTGGTGCCGGCGGGCACGGCGACCGGCTGGCCGTTGATCCGGAGATTGACCGGCGCGGCGGGCGGGAGCGACGGGGTGGAAAGGGATTTGGCGGTGGCGACCATGGGGAAATCAGGCGCGGGCGGAGGGGACGGCGGCCGGGGGCTCGGGGGCGCGACCCTGCGCCATCCGGCGCGCGTAGGTGACGCCGCCCTCGAGGTAGGCCTTGAACTCGCCTTCGAAGTGCCGCAGCGAGGTGAGCACCGGGTTCGGCGCGCCCTGGCCGAGGCCGCAGAGGGAGGCTTTCTGCATGGCCAGGCAAATGGCCCGGATGCGCTCCAGGTCGCCCGACTCCCCGCGGCCGCGGGAGAGCCGGTTGAGGATTTGCAGCATCTGGTAGCCGCCGATGCGGCAGGGGGCGCATTTGCCGCACGATTCGTCGACGCAGAAACGCAGGTAAAAACGTGACACCTCGACCATCGAGTCGTCCTGATCCATCACGATCATGCCGCCGGAGCCCATGATCGAACCGAGCTGCTGCAGCGTCTCGTAGGTGACCTGGGTGTCGAGCAGGGGCTCGGGGATGACGCCGCCCGACGGTCCGCCGGTCTGCACGGCCTTGATGGTCTTGCCGCCCGCCACGCCGCCGCAGAGGGCGAAAACGATTTCGCGCAAGGTAATGCCCAGCGGGACCTCGACCAGTTGGGCGTGGCGGACCTTGCCGGTGACGGCGAAGACCTTGGTCCCGCGCGATTTTTCCGTGCCGTAACCGGCGTACCACGCGCCGCCCCGCCCGATGATCTCGGGCACCGCGGCGAGGGTCTCGACGTTGTTGATCGCCGTCGGCTGGCCGAAAAGTCCGCGGACGGACGGGTAGGGCGGGCGCGGACTGGGGCTGCCGCGTTTGCCTTCGATGGAGGCGATCAGGGCGGTCTCCTCCGCAGACGAAGGCGCCGGCGCCCAGACGCACCTTGGCGTCGAAGGAGAAGCCGGTGCCGAGGATGTGGTCGCCCAGCAGCCCGGCCGCCCGGGCGTCGGCGATGGCCTTCTCGACGCGACGCACGGCCAGCGGGTATTCGGCCCGAATGTAGAAATAGCCGCGCCGGGCCCCGATGGCGTAGGCGGCGATGATCATGCCCTCGAGCACGCTGTGCGGGTCGCCCTCCAGCACGCTGCGGTCCATGTAGGCGCCGGGATCGCCCTCGTCGCCGTTGCAGATGAGGTAGCGCGGCTCGCGCGCCACCTCGGCCGTGAGCTGCCATTTGAGCCAGGTGGGGAAGCCGGCGCCGCCGCGGCCGCGCAGGCCGCTGGTTTTCATCTCCGCGATGACTTCCGCCGGCGTCATGCCGCCGAGAACCTTGGCGAGTCCCTGGTAGATCCCGTGCTGCAGGCTCGTCGGCAGGCTTTCCGGGTCGGTCGTGCCGCAATGCCGGAGCACGACGCGCACCTGTTTGTCGGGCTCCCGGTAGAGCAGGGAGTCGATGACCTTCTTGCCGCGGAGGGTCGTGTCGACGATCCTGGCGATGTCGGCGGCCAGGACGTTCACGTAGGTCACGCGGGACGGCAGAAACTGCACCGCGACGCCCCGGTCGTAGACACCCAGGTCGAGGGCGCGCACCACCTGCACCTTGTCCTGCAGGCCGCGGCGTTTCAGGTCCTCGATCAGGGAGAACTGGAAAAACTGGGTTTTGTCGCCGCCCTCGGCGGCCGTGTCTTTGACGAGAATGGCGGTGGTGGCGCCATCAAGCGTCGTGCCCCGGGCCCGGCTGGCGACGATGTGATCGTCGAGCAGGCGGCGCCCGGCCAGGTGGTCCTTCACGATGAGGCGGGCCGTGGCGGCGTCGACCTGGCCGTAGATCACGAGAGGCATGCCCTGACGGGCCACCTCCACCAGGGGGTCGGCGAAGGAGTAGCCGAGGGTGCCCACCCGGCGGACCTCGAGGGGAAAGCCGAGAGAGCCGGCCTCCTGCTCGAGCGCGGCGCAGACGTCGTCGGCGCCGGCGGCGATCCCGCCGGTGTCCATGCTGACGCGCACCCAGTCGGGCGCCGCGACGGCGCTGGACGGTTTCTGGAGGTCGGCGAGGGTGAGGCGGTTCATGGCGTGGCCTTGGTCGTCTCGGCGGGAGCGAGGTGGGGGGCGAGTTCGCCGGGCTTCACGCGGCCGTGGACCTTGCCGTCGATGACCAGGGCCGGGGCCATGCCGCAACAGCCGATGCAGCGGACGACGTCGAGGTGCCATTCGCGGTCGGGCGTCGTTTCGCCCTCCTCGATCTTGAGCTGGTTCTTGGCCTCGGTCAGCAGGGCCGGCGCGCCCTTGAGATAACAGGCGGTGCCCATGCAGATCGCCAGATTGTGGCGCCCGGGCGGCTTCAGGTGGAAGTAATGGTAGAAGGTGATGACCTCGTAGATGCGGGCGAGTCCGATATCGAGGGCGTGCGCCACCTCCATCGCCACCTCGCGCGGGACGTAGCCGTGCTGGTTCTGGATCTCGTGGAGAATGAGGATCAGGCTGCCCTCCTCGTCCTTCCATTTTTCCACGAGTGCGTCGACTTCCTTGCGCACGTTGCTCTCCACCTTGGCCTGCACCTGGCGCAGGCGCTCGAGTTTCACCTCGAGGGCCCGGGCCACTTCCTCGGCAATATTGCGGGGGATGAAGCCGTGCCGGCTTTCGAGCTGGTTGAGGGATTCGAGCAGGTCGGTCTCCTCATCCTTCCAGGATTTCAGCCGGTCGGGCAGAGTGAGTTTCTCGGTGGCGGGGGATGACATGGCGGTGAGCTGGAGCCGCGGTCACGCTACGTGGGCCGGGGAAGGTCTATCAAGCTGGCTAACTCTGGGCCGCCAAACAATCAGTGGACTGAATGAGGACCATCACGGGGACCGGGCGGCCCAACCTCCCGTGCGCACTCGTCCATCCTTTTGCGTGGATGAGGGTTGCCCACGACTTCGACCGGCGGCTTGCCGATGCCGGCCGGGCGGAAACCCGCCCGCCCGCCCGACTCCGTGCATGATCGCGAACGCCGGATTGCGGAGCGATTCCGGGAACGACGTTTGCCCGTCGGCCTGAAGCGTCCTACTCCTGGGCGCATCGGTATGACGGATGTTACGGTTGAGCTCCGGGAACTGCGGCTGGAGGACAAGGGTGCGTTCATGGACGCGATGGGGGATTTTGCCCGGGAGCGTCCCCCTTGGAGCTTCGCCTTGGGTTGGGAGGCGTCGGCCGATTTTGCGGACTACGTGGCGAAGCTGGCGAACTGGTCGCGTGGGGTCGACCTGCCCGCCGGCTTTGTCCCCAACACCTTCTACGTCGCGGTGGACGGCGGAACCGTGGTCGGGCGGGTCTCGCTGCGGCATCGTCTCAACGATTTTCTCCGCCGGATTGGTGGCCACGTCGGCTATGGCGTGCGGCCGGGTTGCCGCCGGCGCGGCTACGCGACCGCGATGTTACGGCAGGCCCTGCCGATCGCCGCGGCGAAGGGGATCGCCCGGGTGCTGATCACCTGTGACGTCGACAACGTCGGTTCCCGGAAGGTGATCGAGCGATGCGGGGGCGTCTTCGAGTCGGAGACAAACGATCCGGATCTCGCGGTCCAGAAACGACGGTACTGGATCGAGACCGGCACAGGACGGCGACGCGCGATCCCCTAACGAGATGGCAGGGTCGGGCAAGGGCGGGCGTCACCCGGTGATCGGGCCGGCCGCCGGAATCACCGCCGGCGGGCGCGGGGCCGAAAATCACCACAACCGGCCGAACGCGTGATAGCGCAGGCCGGCCACGGCGATGGCGGCCATGACAATGAAAATCCACACGATCCAGCGCACCCGTTTGCCGGCTTTGCCGGCGTAGGGGTCCGCCAGGGAACGCTCGGCGTTGGGGGGCAGCCGGGCCACACTCGTCAGCGCGCCGCCGAACGGAATGTTGATCTTCACCCGTCCGTTGATCGCCCAGCCGTTGGCGTCGAGAATCGGCCCGAGGTTTCGCTGGCGGAGTTTCAGGGCTGCCATGATCACTGAGGGGCCGGAAATGACCGCGAGGATGCCCACGATGGCCAGCGGCATCTGCCACCATACCAGCTTGAGAAAACCGGTGAGAATCGACGCCAGGGCGGTGCCGATCGCGCCGATGGCCAGACCGATGGCGGCAAAAATCCCGGCAAACTTGGCCACGTCAAACGGGGTCGGCGGGCTCCCGGGCTTGCCGGCTTCGAGTTTCGAGCCGGCCGCGGATACCCCGGCGGCGGTCTTGTCCATGATCCCCTTGTCCCGGGCGGCGGCGATCTTCTCAATCTGCTCGCCGATCATGCGGGCGGCGCGTTTGTAGGGCGCCCACACGGCCTGGGAAATGCTGATCGGGTTCTCCACCAGCTTCACGATCGTCGCGTCCCAGTCCTGGCCCCGGCGGTCGTAAAACACGCCATTCCGGCCCACGAGGAGATTGTCGGAGTCGCCGGCCGTAAAGGCGGCCACGATCGTCGTCTTCTCGCCCGTCGCCCGGCGGACACAGTCGCAGTACGCCAGGTAGATTTTGCTCAGACCGGCCAGGATCGCATGGCGGCCCATGTCCTCCACCTGGATGCACAGCTCGCACTCCCGGCCGTCGAGATAGAGCAAACCGGCCTGGAACACCGCCGGCTGGTCGGGCGAATAGAAATCGGCAAACGACACGAAATTGAGCAGCAGCCGGTGCAGGTCCCGCTGGAAGCGCACCAACTGGTCGACGGAGGAGACGGTGGCGTATACCGACTCCTCCGCCTTGTCTTGCACGAGCAACTGGGCGATCTCCTGCCGGGAGGTCCCGGCAAGGATTTCGCGGACGCGCGCCACGCCCAGTTTCTCGACGGCGGCCCCCGACTTTTCGGCCAGCCAGCCGGCGTAACCGGCGAAGCGCGCACCGACGGCCGCCCACTCCGCTTCCGTCAGCGCCGTCTGCTCCGCGCTGAACCATGGGACGATGACTTTGGCGCGGAACTCCGCCATGGCGGCGACCCAGGCGGGGTTGAGTCCTTCGATGAGCGGCATGGGCCGCCCCGCCGCCACCTGCGCGAGAGGAAGCTCGGCGATCTCGGCGGCGGCCGTGGCGAGATTTTTCGGCGCGAGGGCGTCGAATTCGCTTTCCGCCCGGTTCAGGTGCGCGGCGGCCCGCGGGTCGAAAGCGGCCAGTTTGCACCGGACAAAATAGTCCTCGACCTTGGCCTTAACCGCCTGCCAGGCCGCGAAGGCGGCCGGGGTGGCGTCGCCCAGCGGCACGACGTCGCCGGCCGCCTTGTCCCACCAGTCGCGGTAGGCGGCGAGTTCACTGAAAAAGGCGCCCGCCTTGGCGTCATCGACGCCCGGCGTACCGCTGCGGTCGGGCACGCCGCCCAGGGTGTCGATGACGTCGGTGAGGACCGCCTGCGTGCCGGCATCGCCCGCCGCCGTGGGCGGCACCACGCCGTCGCCGTTGAAACGGGTTTTGGCGAGAAGCGTCTGGGTGTCGGTCGTGTCCGCGACGGAGATGCTGGTGGCCTCGGGCTTGCCGAGATTGCGCAGGATCTCCCGGGCGGAGGCGAGCAGGCGCCGGCCGGAGTCGTGGCTGTCGTTGATCGCGCTCAGCGGCAGGGCATCGCCACCGCGGGTGAGATCGGCGGGATCGCGCAGATGGGTGCAGGCCCACTGGACCGCCGCGATGATCTCGGGCACGCGGATGCGGCCGTCATGATCGGTGTCGATGAGATCGAGCGTGCGCGGGTCGAATTCGAGACCGCGGGTGGGGCAGCTCAGGGCCACCCAGAGTTTCTGGTCCAATTCGGGCAGGTGGATCAGATCGTCGGCGGTTTCGAGACGCACCTGCTCGAGGCCGCCGCATCGAAAAAAACGCCAGCGGTGACGGCCGACGGCGGGGAAAGCTGGAGGGGCATTCATGGCGCGGGGCTTACGATGTCGCTTGGGGACGGAAAGACAAACCGATTGGCGGCCGGTCCGGCGGCGCTCAGGTCAACATCGCCGCCACGCAGGCGGTCAGGAAGCACGCGATGCTGCCGCCGATGAGCGCTTTCACGCCGAGCAGGGCGAGGTTGGACCGCTGGCTGGGCGCGAGCGCGCTGATGCCCCCGATCTGAATGCCGATGGAGCTGATGTTGGAAAAGCCGCACAACGCGTAGGTCAGAATGACGACCGCGCGGGGATCGGTCAGGGCGCCGGCCGCCTTGAGGTGCCCCAGCGTGGTGTAGGCGTAGAATTCGTTCAGGATGGTTTTTTCGCCGATCACCTGGCCGGCATAGAGCAGGCTGCCGTGGTCCACGCCCATCAGCCACGCGAGCGGCGAGAACAGGTAGCCGAACACCGCCTGCAGCGAGATTTGCGAATAGGTGCCGTGGCTGAGATGGCTGATTTCGGCGTTGAGGCCGCTCCAACCGCCGATCCAGCGCCCGAGCACGTAGTTGACGAACGCGATCATCGCGGTGAACACCAGCAGCATGCCGGCGACGTTGACGGCCAGCTTGATGCCGTCCGTGGTGCCCAGGGTGACGGCATCGAGGGCGTTGGCCCCGATCTTCTCGCGGCTCACGTTGAGGCGGCGATCCACCGTCTCGGTCTGGGGCAGCAGGATCTTGGCGGTGAGCAGCGCCGCCGGGGCCGAGATCACCGAGGCCGTGAGCAGGTGCATGCCGAAGAGCACCTGCTGGTGCACGTCGTTGCCGCCGAGGAAGGTGATGTAGGCCACCATGACGGCCCCGGCGATGGTCGCCATGCCGCCGACCATGATGCAGAGCAGCTCCGAGCGGGTCATCGTCGCCAGGTAGGGCTTGATCAGCAGCGGGGCCTCGGTCTGGCCGACGAAGATGTTGGCCGAGGCCGACAGGGTCTCCGCGCCGGAGAGGCGCATGGTCTTGGACATCACCCAGGCAAAAACGTAGACGATGCGCTGGAGGATGCCGAGGTAGTAGAGCAGCGAGGTGAAGGCGGAGAAGAAGATGATCGGCGGCAGGACCTTGAGGGCGAAGATGTAACCCCAGGCCTGGCTGTCATCGAGCAGGTGGCCGAAGAGGAACTCGGTGCCCGCGTTGCTGAAGGCGACGAACTTGACGTACATCCGGCTGACCAGCTCGACCGCCACCCGCAGCGGCTCCAGGTGCAGGACGGCGAAGGCGATGACGATCTGCAGGGCCATGCCCGACGCGACCAGGCGCCACTGGATGGCCCGGCGGTTGGAGCTGAACAGGACGGCGAGGCCGAGAAAGGCGGCGATGCCGAGCAGGCCGCGCAGGACGTGGATCAGGGTTTCCATGGCAGGAGGGGCGGAGGGACCGCGCCGCGGCACGGCGCAAATCGGGTGGGAACAGGAAAGAAGGAAGACGGCGCGGTTTGAAAGCAGAATCTCGCCCGGGCGGGCGCACGCCGGGCTTGCGGTGCGGCCCCGGGACGGCAAAAACCGGATCCACCATGACTGTGCAGGAGAGACTCCAGCGCCACCTCGGCCGCCCGCCCGACCTCGCCCGGGCCCTGTGGATCGCGCCCAACGCCACGGTGATCGGCGACGTCACCCTTGCCCCGCAAACCAGCGTCTTCTACGGCGCCGTGCTGCGCGGCGACATCGCGCGCATCGTGGTGGGCGAGGGGACCAACCTGCAGGACAACGTCATCGTGCACCTGGCCGACGACACTGACGCGGTCATCGGCGCGTGGTGCACCGTCGGCCATGCGGCGATCGTGCATGCGTGCACGATCGCCGACGAGTGCCTCATCGGGATGGGCGCGACCATCCTGGACCGGGCCCGCATCGGCGCCCGCAGCATCGTGGGCGCAAATGCCCTCGTGCGGGAGGATTTCACCTGCCCGCCCGGCTCGCTGGTCGTGGGCGTGCCGGCCAGGGTCGTGCGCCCGCTGACGGCGCAGGAGCAGGCCGGCCTGCGCCGATGGGCCGAGAAGTACGTGGAGGTGGCGAAAGCCCATGCGGAAACCGGGAAGCCGCGGCGCCAACCGGCCTAGCGGGGCCGCCTTCGAATCGGAGGAGGTTTTCGCAATCCGGGATTGTCCGGCGGCGGGAGGCGCGATACGCTCGCGGGCACGATGAATTCCCGGATCGGGCCGGCCGTCGTGGTCGGCATGCTGCTCCTGGCGGGCGCCGGCGCGGGCGCCCGCGAGACCTGGATCCACGCGCAGACGGACCATTTCGAGATGTTCAGTTGCACCGGCGAACGGCCATCGCGCGACCTGCTGGCCCGGCTCGAGCAGTTCCGCGCGACCGTGCTGAAGTTCTTTCCGGTGCGGAGCAACCGCGAACCACCGACGACGGTGGTGCTGTTCGACGCGGACCGCCCGTTCCGGGACTACCGGCCGCTGCGCCACGGCAAACCGGAGGAGGCGGGCGGCTACTGCCTGCATGATCCGCTGGAGACAATGATCGTGCTGGCGGCGGACGGCGACGAGGAGACCACACAGGAGATCATCTTTCACGAGTACGTGCACCTGCTGCTGGCGGCGCGCGGCGAGGATCCGCCCCCGTGGCTGAATGAGGGCCTGGCCGAGGTGTTCTCCACCTTCCGGGTTACCGGAGATCGTTTTGAAATCGGCCGGCACAAGGCGGATTGGGTCGAGGTCCTGCGGCAGCAGGACCTGATGCCGCTCGGGAGCCTGTTTGCGGTGACGCACGAGTCCCCCACCTACCACGAGGGATCGGCCCGCGACATCTTTTACGCCGAATCCTGGCTGCTGACCCACTACCTGATGTGCAGCACGGAGGCGAAGGTCCTGCTCCCGGAGCTGTCCCGGTTTGCGGGCCTGCTGGACACGGCCGCGCCCATTGACGTCTCTTTTCAGCAGACCTTTGGCATGGATTATCGTGCCATGGAGAGGCGGCTGCGCTCCTACGTCCAGGGCGGCCGGTACAGCTTCGCCACCGGCAAGCTGCTGCTCGGCGATTTGGCCTCGCGGATCCGCTTCGCCCCGGCCGACGATTTCGCGCGGGACCTGGCGCTGCTCGACCTGCGCTGGCGCCTGCAGCAGCCGGGAAGCACGGCCGCCCGGCTCCTGCAGATGGCGCAGCAGCGCCCGGATGCGCCGCGTCCCTATGAACTGCTGGCGGCGGTCGCCGCGGCCGACGGCGATCCGGAGGGGGCCTTGGTGAAATGGCGGCGGGCGGCGGAGCTGGGGTCGGGGAACGCCTACGTCTACCTGGCGCTGGCCAAGGACCAGCTGGGCCAGCTCCTGAACGGATTCTCGCTCGATTTCCGTCTGCCGCCGGATTCGGCGGCCACCCTGCGGGGGTGGCTGGACCGGGCCTTGCGCCTCAGCCCGGATTACCAGGAGGCGGATGCCTCGCTCCTGATGGTGGAGGCGATGGCGGAACATCCGCGGACTGACCTCGTCAACGGTCTGCTCCCCGTCGTGCTGAAGATGCGCGACCGGTCGCTCAGCCTGTTCGCCCTCGCGGTCATCCAACGCCGTGCGCAAGCGTACGACTCGGCGCGGCACCTCGATGCCTTGGTCCTCAAGTCGCCGAACCTCACGCCGAAGCTTCGGG
>JBJKRD010000306.1:0-5736 GCA_046704925.1 Opitutaceae bacterium
CGGGGTGATGCGCGCCTACGTCGGCGAGGGTGAATTGACGAACGACGAGCTGCGCACGTTCGGCACCCGGGCGGTGGCCCGCGTGCCGCGCCTGCAGCGGTTGTTGCACTATGTCTGCAACGAGGGATTTGAGCACCATGTGGTGATGAATGGCTCGTCCACCGCCGGGGTTCTGGCCGAAGCCTTTGGCCGGTATCTCGGCTGGGAGGTCTATCATCACAACGCGCCGGAGGCTTGATGATAATGCCGACAGCCGAGGGCCAAGTGGCGAATCAAACCGACGCCGGGCATCGATCTGAGACCGGGAGGGCAGGCGCCGTTTCCAGCCTCCGTCGACCGTTCGCATTCCCGTCCACGCTCACTTCCTCATGCTTACCGACCGGCAGCTCGCACTGAAATCGCTGCTCTATCGCCGGCGGGTGCTCGAGATCATCAAGCACGCCGGTGCCGGGCACACGGGCGGCAGTCTGTCGTGCGTCGACATCCTGAATGTGCTCTACAACCAAATCCTGCGGGTTTCTCCCGCGACTGTGCGCGACCCGGGACGCGACCGGTACATCCAGAGCAAGGGCCATTCCGTCGAGGCGCTGTATGTCGTCCTCGCCGACCGGGGATTCTTTCCGGCTTCGGAACTGGATTCGTTGGAGAAATATCGGTCGCCGTTTGTGGGCCATCCCACCCGGAAGGTGCCGGGCATCGAACACAATACCGGCGCCTTGGGTCACGGCCTTTCGTTTGCCGCGGGCGTCGCCCTGGCAGGCAAGCTGGACGGGGCTGGATTCCGGGTTTTTGTGCTGCTGGGCGACGGCGAACTCGCGGAAGGTTCGAATTGGGAGGCGGCCATGGCCGCCGGCCATTACGGACTGGCGAAACTGACCGCCATCGTGGATTGCATCCGCCTGCAGATCACCGGGCGCACCCGCAACGTGATGAACCACGAGCCGCTCGACGCAACGTTCGCCGCCTTCGGATGGAACGCCGCGCCGGTGGACGGGCACGACCCGGCGGCGCTGACCGCCGCGCTCCGCGAGCCGCTGGCTCCGGACCGTCCGGGGGTGATCATCGCCCGTACGGTCAAGGGGAAGGGCGTAAGCTTCATGGAGGATGCCACCAAGTGGCACCACGGGGTGCCCGGCGACGAGGAATACGCCCGCGCCCTGGCCGAGATTGATGCCGCGGTGGGGCGCTTGGAACGAGGTTCAGCATGAGCGCACCCGCTCCTTCCATGTACAGTCCGGCGGCCCGGCGGACCGCGGAGAAACTCGGCTTGGCCATGGGCCGGCCGAACCTCGAGGTGTTCGCGGAAACCGTACTCGAGCTCGCACGCGCCGACCGCAACGTGGTGGTCGTCACCAGCGACTCCCGCGGCTCCGGCAAGCTGGGTGCGTTCGGCGAGGCGCTTCCCGGGCAGATCGTGGAAGTGGGGATCGCCGAGCAGAATCTGGTCGGGATCGCCGCGGGCCTCGCTTCGGGTGGGAAACGGGTCTTCGCGGTTTCCCCGGCCTGCTTCCTGACGGCGCGGGCGCTGGAGCAGATCAAGAACGACGTCTGCTATTCCGACCACGCGGTGACCCTCGTCGGCATCAGCGCCGGAGTCAGCTACGGCGCCCTCGGCAGCACCCACCATTCGTTGCACGATTTCGCGGCGTTGCGCGCGATCCACCATCTCGTGGTCGCGGCTCCGGCCGACAACGCGGAGACCCGGGCCGCGGTGCGGGCGGCGGCAACGTTGGGCCAGCCGGTTTACCTGCGTTTCGGCAAGGCGCCCCTCTACGACCTGCCGCCGCCTGCGGAACCCCTCGCCTTCGGACGCGCGCGGGAGCTGCGCGGGGGGAACGACGTGGCCTTTCTCGCCACCGGGGAGACGGTCATCCATGCCCTGCTGGCCGCAGCCCATCTGGCGGCGACGGACGGCTTGCAAGGTCGGGTGCTGGACATGTCCACGGTCAAACCCCTCGACGTCGAGGCGGTCCGCCGCGCCGGGTCCGAGTGCCGGGCGGTCGTCACGGTGGAGGAGCACATGGTGTACGGCGGTCTCGGCGAAGCCTGCGCGGCGCTTCTCGCCCAAAGCGGTCGCGCACCTCGCTTCAGGATAGTCGGGATACCGGACGAAGACACGGTCACGGGCAGCCAGGCGGACATTTTCCGTCACTACGGGTTGAGCATGGAGGGGCTGGCGGCAACGGCGAAGGATCTCGTCGGCTGAACGGAGTGCACCAGCCATGGCCCAATGACCAAGGAGCAAGAATCACGCGACAAGATCGACCCGCTGAACTCGGACCACTGACTTCCGCCCCCTGACCTTCGGCATTTGGCCGTCCACCCACGGCATTTCCGCACTCCCCCGATGTCCCTCCATCTCGCCCTTGACCAAAGCACTTCGGCCACCAAGGCGCTGTTGTTTGACGAGGCCGGGAGGTTGCTGGACAAGGAGGCGCGGGAGCATCGCCAATACTATCCGCAACCGGGGTGGGTGGAGCATGACGCCGAGGAAATCTGGCAAAACACGCTGACGGTGCTCGGCGCGCTCGTGGCCCGGCAGGCGGGGCAGGGTTCCGAGATCGCCTGCCTGAGTCTGACGAATCAACGGGAGACGGTCGTCGTCTGGGAACGGGCGAGCGGCCGGCCGCTGCATCCGGCCATCGTCTGGCAATGCCGGCGCGGCGACCCGCTCTGCGCCGAGCAGGCGGCGGCGGGTCGCGCGGAAGCGATTCACCGTCGGACCGGCCTCCGGTTGGACGCCTATTTTTCCGGCTCCAAGCTGCAATGGCTGGTGCGCCACCAACCGGAGGTGCGCCGCGCGCTGGCCGAAGGGCGCGCGTTGGTCGGCACCGTCGACAGCTACCTGATCTACCGTCTGACCGGCGGGGCGGTGCACGCCACCGACTCGACCAACGCCAGCCGCACGCTGCTGTTCGACATCGGCCGCCTTCGCTGGGACGAGGAGCTTTGCGGCTGGTGGGAGGTCCCGGGGTCGGCGCTGCCGGAGGTGCGCGAAAGCACGGCCCAATTCGGCGCCACGACGCTGGAGGGCCGCCTGGCGCGTCCCCTGCCCATTTGCGGTGTGATGGGCGATTCCCAGGCTTCGCTCTTTGCCCAGCGCTGCTTTGAGCCGGGGATGGCCAAGGTCACCTTTGGCACCGGCTCGTCGGTGCTGCTGAACATTGGTTCGACGCCGCGCTTGTCCGATCGGGGGGTGGTGACCGCGCTGGCGTGGGTGCACCGGGGGGTGCCCACCTATGCGTTCGAGGGCATCATCATCAGCTCCGCCGCCACCCTGGCCTGGCTCCGCGACGGTCTCGGCCTGATCGGCGATTTCGCGGAGGCGGAGCAGCTGGCCCGCGGCATTCCGGACAACGACGGCGTGTACCTGGTCCCGGCCTTTTCCGGCCTGGGGCTGCCGTACTGGCGGCCCGAGGCGCGCGCGGCGATCACCGGACTCAGCGCGCAGAGCGACCGGCGCCACCTGGCCCGCGCCACGCTGGAAGCGATCGCCTATCAGTTGCGCGACGTGCTGGAGGCGATGCGGAGCGAGGCGGGGCTTCCGCTGCGCGGCGTTTTCGGGGACGGCGGGCCGACCGCCAACCGCCTGCTGATGCAGTTCACCGCCGACCTGACCGGCGTGGAACTGCGCATCGCGGCGATGCCGGATGGCTCCGGGTTCGGCGCGGCGCTGGCCGGCATGCTCGGCACCGGCCGGTTTGGATCGCTGAAAGAATTGGCGGACCTGCCGCGGAGCGACATGTTATATCACCCGGTCATGCCGCCGGAACGCGCCCGGCGTCTCTACGCCGGCTGGCAGCAGGCGGTGCGGCAGGTGCTGGGTGAGCCGACCCCTTCTTCTCGGGAGAAATCATCATGAAACGTGCGAGCTTTTTCATTCTTCTGGGCGTCACGTGCGCGCTGGTTGGTCCCGCGCCGGCGTTGCAGGCCGGCGAACGCGGCCTGCTCGACACCACGAAGTCGCCCCATGCGCTGATGTACATGCCGGATCTCACGGAGGCCCGGTGGACCACCGGATTCTGGGGTGACCGGTTTGAGGTCTGCCGCACCCGGATGGTGCCCGCGATGTGGGAGCTGTTCCAAGACGAGAACGAAGAGGGCGATTGGACGAACTTTCTGACCGCGGCCGGCCTGAAGGAGACCTTCGACGGACGCCGACTCGACGGAAAACACCATGGCCCGCCGTTCGGCGACGGCGATTTCTTCAAATGGTTCGAGGCCGCGGCGCAGGTGTACGCCATCGATCATGACCCGAAGCTGCTGGCCCTGCTGGAACGGATCGTTCCGATCGTGGCCAAGGCCCAGCGCCCGGACGGCTACCTGTTCACCCAGGCCACCATCGCCGCCGAGCGGGGGGACCAGCACGAGGCTGCGTTCGCGGACCCGGGGCATTTCGAGGCGTACAATCTCGGGCACCTGATGACGGCGGCGTGCATCTACTACCGGGCCACCGGGCAGACGACCCTGCTGGAGGTGGCGCGCAAGGCGGCGGATTTTCTCGACCATTTCTACAGCGGCGCCTCGCCGGCGCTGGCCCGCACCGCCATCTGCCCGTCGCACTACATGGGACTGATCACCCTGTACCGGACCACGGGCGACGTGCAGTACCTGAACCTGGCGCGCAAACTGATCGAGCTCCGCGACCACGTCAAAGACGGCACGGATCAAAACCAGGACCGTGTGCCGTTCACCCGGATGACGGGGGCCGTGGGCCACGCGGTGCGCGCCAACTACCTTTATGCCGGCGTCGCCGATCTGGTGGCGGAGACCGGTGATCCCGCCCGGTTCCAGACCCTGAAGGTGATCGCGCGCGACGTCTATCAGCGGAAATTGTACATCACCGGGCAGACCGGCGCCCTCTACGACGGCGCCTCCCCCGACGGCTCGGCGGATTTCAGCGCGATCCAGCTGGTGCACCAGGCTTACGGTCGCGACTATCAGCTGCCCAATCTCACCGCCTACAACGAAGGCTGCGCCACCGTGGGCTACGCCATGTGGACCTGGCGCATGTTCGAGCTGACCGGCAACGCCCGCTACGCCGACCTCTTCGAGCGCTCGCTCTACAATGGCGTGCTGGCGGGCATCAGTCTCGACGGGACCCACTTTTTCTACGCCAACCCGCTCAAGAAGCTGCATGCGTTCACCTGGCCGCTCCGCTGGCCGCGCGACCGGGCCGCCAATATTCCCGACAGTTTCTGCTGCCCGCCCAATCTGGTGCGCATGATCGCCGAGGCGCAGGACTACATCTACAGCCTCTCCAAGGACACGCTTTGGGTCAACCTGTACGGGGCGAGCACGCTCGACACGGCCTGGCTCGACGGCGGCCGCATCAAGCTGCGCCAGGAAACGGACTACCCGTGGAACGGGGCGGTGAAGCTCGTCATCGCCGAGGCGCCCGACCATCCCATCACCATCAAGCTGCGGATCCCCGGCTGGTCGGATGCGGGCGCAACCTCGGTCAGCGTCAACGGCCGGCCGGCGGCGGGTTCCCCCAAGCCCGGAACGTATTTCGACGTCCCAAGGACCTGGCACCCCGGCGACGTCATCGATCTGGACATCAAGTTTCATCCCGTGCTGATGGAGGCCAATCCCCTGGTCGAGGATGCGCTCAATCAGGTCGCGGTGAAATGCGGTCCGCTGGTCTATTGTCTCGAATCCAACGACCTGCCGGCCGGCGTGTCGCTGGAGAACGTGGCGCTGTCGCTTCGCTCCGTCCCGCCGGATTTCGCGCCC
>JBJKRD010000307.1:0-5300 GCA_046704925.1 Opitutaceae bacterium
AATTCACACCGGATCCGGCGGACGTGGAGAAAAACAAGATCATGGGTGTTCTGGCCTACTTGTGGATTCTGTGGCTGGTCCCATTGCTGGCGGCAAAGGAGTCGCCCTTTGCCCGGTATCATACAAACCAGGGCATCATTCTGTTCATCACCGGCATTGCGGCCTGGATCATCAATTTCATCCTGGTCTTCATTCCGATCATTGGCTGGCTGATCATGTTCTGCGTGTGGATCGGCCTCGTGGTGCTTTGGGTGATGGGGTTGATCAACGCGATCAAGGGCGTATGCAAACCGCTGCCGCTGATCGGTAATCTATTCACAATTATAAAGTAACATAACCTCCCGCCTCCCATGGCTACCCCTCCTCCTCCTCCTCCCCAGCCGCCTCCGCCGCCCCCGCCACCTCCTCCGGCCAAGGGCAACAACCGCGCCTTGATCATCGTGCTGTCGATCATCGGCGTGATCGTTCTGATCATCGGCGGCTGCACGGTCACCTGCGCCTACTTCGCGCACAAGGCCTCGAAGAAGATCGGAGAATATTCCCGGGAAGCTTCGAAGAATCCGGCCATGGCCGCGATCTCCATGGCGGTGGCGTTCAACCCCAACGTGGAGGTTGTCTCCAAGGACGAAAGCACCGGCAAGATCACCCTGCGCAACAAGAAGACCGGAGAGGTGGTCACGCTGGACACCACATAATTGACGACGGAGAACTGGAGCCAGGCGCTCGACCAGGTGGCGGAGGGGAAGCGTCCGGCGGCGGCGGTGTCGCCCGGAACGGAGGAGAGTGCGCCGGCGGCCGAGACGGCGTCTGAGACTGAGAGCACGCCCGCGCCCGCAATTTCGGCGGGCAAGGCGGCGGCGCTTGCCGCCACCGTCAAGCGTTTTCCCGCGTACGTGCATACGTATCCCGGCGGGCAGACCACCGACGCCAACCTGCAGACGTTCGGGCCGGCGACGATCGGCAGCTACGAATTCGTGACCGACGACTCGCCGGAGAAGGTGGCGGATTACTATCAGAAGGAGCTCACTGGCGCCGGCTTCACGGTCGCGGCGCGCAACAGCGGCACCAACGACAACGGAGCGACGGTGACGATGCTGGCCAGCTCGCCCGACTCGAAGGGCAATGTGGCAGTCTCCGCTGAGGCCCAACCCGGGGGCAAGGTCAAGACCACCATCAACTTCACGACCGCCAACCCCTGATCGTCTCCCCGTCGGGTTGTCGGGCCGGTGGACGGATTGACCAAGCTCTGGCGCCTCGGCCGCCGGAGCGCGGGGGTGACTGTAAAAACGGCGCCTTTCGCCGGGCGGCCCACGACCGGTTCTTGGGGAATGATGAACCCGGTTGAGGTCTCTCATGTCTAAGGAGGTTGAAGACATGAAGACAAAAGCGATCATTCTCGCCACGCTGCTGGCGGCGGCGGGCGGCGCTTCGGTTTTTGCGGCGGCCCCGGCGGCGTCCGGGACAGCGGCACGGGTAACGGTGAATTTCGTGGATCCCCAGAAATTCACTGATCTTAAGTACGATACCTGGCAGGGCACTTCCACCGGCCTCATGGATCAGTTGAGATCCTTCATGGTCCGGACCGGGCAGCCCTACGTGCCAGCCGGCATGCATCTGGACATCAAGGTCACCAACGTTGACCTGGCCGGCGAGTTCGAGCCTTGGCGGGGTCCAAATTTCGACGATATCCGGATCGTGCGCAGCGTCTATCCGCCGCGCATCAATCTGGAGTACACGCTGACCGGACCGCAGGGAAACGTGGTCAAATCGGGCAAATCGGACCTTTTCGATCCGGGATTCCAGCTTCGCATCGCCTGGCCGCAGGACGACTATCTGCGCTACGAGAAATCCATGCTGCGCGACTGGTTTTCCACGGAATTTCGCGACGTCGGCCGGGGTTGATTGCCGGGCGTGGACGGCAGCGCCCGGTCGGATCCGCCTGAGGCGGACAATTTGCCCGCGTGAGCTCGCGCCGCCGCGAATTTTTTTGCCCGGCGGCGGCGGCCGGCTACGGTGGGCACGTGGCAATGCTTCGGGAGACTGGACGCGTCGACAAATGGCTCTGGGCGGTCCGTCTATTCAAGACTCGGAGTCTGGCCACCGATGCGTGCCGCGCCGGGAGTGTCACAATCAATGAGCGGCCGGCGAAACCGTCGCGGGAAGTCCAGCCGGGGGACATCGTGGTGGTGCGCCAGGGATTGATCCGCCGGACCCTGAAGGTTTTGGCCGTGCCGCCCGGGCGTCTGGGCGCCCAACGGGTGCCGGCCGCCTGCGAGGACCGGACGCCGCCGGAGGAATTCGAGCGTGCCCGGACCCAGCGCGTCCAGCAGTTTCTCGCCCGCGAGAAAGGCTCGGGCCGTCCGACCAAGCGGGACCGCCGGCTGATCGACCGGCTGTTCGGCCGCTGACCGGCTGCGACGGAGAAACGCCATGGCCGACGATGGTGTGTCTGGTGTCGGGAGGGGACGTCCGAACGCGGGTTCCGTGGTCGGCGGACCCGCGGAAGCCGCGATACTCCGCCATCTCGCCGCGTTGCGGCGCTGCCGGCGTTGTCCGCGCATGCAGCCGCCGGTGGTCGTCGGCCGGCCGGTGACGAGCCGCATCATGCTTGTCGGGCAGGCTCCGGGCGCCAAGGAGCCCCAATTCGGCCGGCCGTTTGCCTGGACTGCGGGCCGGACGCTTTTTCGATGGTTTGAGATGTCCCTTGGCTGGACCGAGGAGGCGACGCGCAATCGCATCTATTTCGCCGCTGTCTGCCGTTGTTTTCCCGGGAAGCGGCCGGGCGGAGGGGACCGGGTCCCGGACGACGATGAGATCGCGAATTGCGCCGGGTGGCTCAAACGGGAGATGACCTTGCTCCGACCCCTGCTGGTGCTGCCCGTCGGCCGGGTGGCCATCGCCCAGTTTCTTGGCGTCCAGCCGCTCGCCAGCGTGGTCGGCCGGCGGTTCCACACGACGTATGACGGGCATCCGGTCGACGTCGTGCCTTTGCCACATCCCTCGGGAGCCTCACCCTGGCACAGGGTGGAGCCGGGCCGGACGCTCCTCCGTAAGGCCTTGGCGTTGATCGCCGCGCACCCCACGGTCGAGGCGCTGCGTTGACGGTCGTGGCGCTCCGCGGGCGGCAAAGGAGGTCTTGCCTTTCCGCCGGGAAGGTGTCTGCTGCGCTGAGTTTCCTGGATAGATTGTTAGGTTACGCGATTTGGTGGATTGTCAGGCGGGCTCGGCGCCCGGTGATGATTTGAAACCCGGCGGTCGGGAACAGTCCGTGAGCTACCGGTAGATCGAGGGATAATCATCATGAGTTCGAAGTTGTATGTGGGTAATCTGTCGTTCTCCACGACGGAAGGGGAGTTGCGTGACCTTTTTGCGCAGCATGGCACCGTGGCCGAGGTTTTTGTCGCCATGGACAAATTCAGCGGGCGTTCCCGTGGTTTCGCGTTTGTCACCATGGGCTCGGACGCCGAGGCCAAGGCGGCCATCACCGGTCTGCATGGGCGGAACGTCGGAGGCCGGGATTTGACGGTCAACGAGGCCCGCCCGAAAACGGAAGGGGCCGGACGCTCCTTCGGGGGCGGAGGCGGCGGGCAGGGCCGGTCGTTCGAACGGCGCCGGTACTAAGCGGCCTCCCGCGACGGCACCTTGCTGGCGAAGCCCGTTCGGGCTTCGCCTTTTTTGTCCTTTCGCCGGCCCGGTCTTTACATCGGCGACCCGACGGCAACACTGTCGCCATGCGCAAAGTGGTTTGGTTGGTGTCCTCGGCGGCCCTGCTTTGGGCAATGCCCTTGCGGGCGCAGAGCGAAAAGTTGCCTTGGGACGACCGGGTATATGTGGAGAAGACCTGGCCGAAGGCCGTCAAGACATCGACGGGACTGCGTTATGTCATCCTAAAACCCGGCACCGGTACCGAAACGCCGCGGCCGGGAGACATGGTGTCGGTGATCTTCCAGGGTCGGTTGCTCAACGGCAAAGTCTTCAACGAGGACCTCGACCGGGCCCATCCATTTGAGGTGCGAATCGGCCGCGACCAGTTGATTCCGGCGTGGGAAGAGGCGCTGAAGCAGATGAAGGTGGGCGAGAAGCGGCTGATCATCGTGCCCTACGAACTGGGCTACGGCACCCGCGGCAAGCCGCCGGACATTCCCCGCATGGCCACGTTGGTTTTCGAGATCGAACTGGTCGGATTCACCCGCGAGAAACTCTAGCCCGCGCCTCAGGGTTTGGTTTCGGGAACGTGGACGTAGGGGTACTGCCGGGCGAAATCGGCCTCGGCCTTCTGGCGCGCTTCCGCTTCGGTGAGCGAGCTGTTGGCTGCCATCAAATGCTGGACCTCCTGGGCAACCCAGCGGTCGCGGAATTCCGCTTCGATGCCCGCGGCGGGCGGCAATTCCGCCTGGGCGGCCTTCTTGTGGCGGAAGATCGCGCAACCGGGCGCAAAAGCAACGATCAGGGCGAGAACGGCGAGAAAGGCGGGCTTCATGGCGATATGTGAATTGGTTTGATGGAACGTCTCATGGATCGCGAGCGCATCTTTTTGGTTTCGCCGCGGTCCCTTTTGGTCAACGGTTACGACCATGAGCGACGAGTCCTCGCCCCAGGAACCGCGGTTGAAGCTGAAGCTGCGCACCGATAAATCCACGTCCCAATCGCCGGCCGTGCCCGGGACGGGGGCGCCAGCCGGCGCCCCGTCGGGCCAACCCGCCGAGGCGACGCCCGGTTCGGCCGCTCCGGATTTGCCGCGGGCCGGCGACGAATCCGGGGACAGGGGAAAATCGACGCCGCCGCTGAAATTGAAGCCGCGCCTGGTCATCACACCGAGCGAACCGGCCGCCACGGAACCCGTGGAAGTGGAACCCGCGATTCCAACGACGGAACCCCCGACTCCGGTCGCCGAACCGGCGGCCCCGGTCGTGCCGGAGCCGGTCGCAGCTACGACGCCGGCGGCTAACGAAATCGAGGCCACGGTATCGCCGCCATCTCCGGTTCCCGCGCCGACAGTTCCGGCATTTCAACGCCCGGCCGCGCCCGAGGAACCGGTCGAAAGCGAAGTGCCCCGGCGGTCAGGCCGCCTCTTGCGGGTGGTGGGCGCGGTGGCGGTCGTGGTGGTTGCCGGGGTGGTCTATTTGGCGTATCGCAAGCTGACGACCCACCCGGCCCCGCCGCGGCCAGTGGTGACAAAGACCGTGACGCCCGCGAAGACGCTGCCTGCAGCGGCCGCCCGGGCGGTGCAAAAGGCACCGGAAAAAGTCGGGTCAGCCGCCAAGGCGCCCGGGGCCCCGGCCGCTGAGCCGGGCGGGGGC
>JBJKRD010000308.1:0-6332 GCA_046704925.1 Opitutaceae bacterium
GGCTCCGGCAGCCCGAAATGGTCCGCCAGGTCCCGACGGGGATGCCCGTAGATGGCCAAGTGCGTCCGGCCGCCGCTTCGGACGCGCAGGTCGACAAAATGGTGGCCGGGCTTCGCCACCAGCCAGCCGCGCAGCGTCTGCCGGCCGGCGGGCAGCTCCTGGCCGGGCGCCGGAAACTCGAGAAAGAAGTGGCCGCTGGCGTTCTCGTGCATGGCGGGCGGTTATCCGAGGCTGGCCTCGCGGCAGACCCGCAGGTGGAGCGGCAGCAGGCGCTCGGCGTCGAAATTACGGACGACGCGGGCGTAGGCCATCGACGGCATGCGGTCGTCGCCGGCAAAGTGCTCGGTCAGGGCCTGCTTCAGGGCCCCGCACAGCTTGAAGGGGTCGCCGGCCGGCACGAGATGGGCCTCGTCGTTGCCGGTGAGCATCTCGGGGATGCCGAAGACGTCGGTGCTCACGATGCGCACACCGAACGCCATCGCCTCAAGCAGCACCCGGGGAAACGATTCCTCGAAACTGGTGCACACCAGGATGTCGGCCATGCGGAAGTAGTCGTCGACCGCCGCCGTCTCCGGCACCACCTGCACTTCGTCGAGGCCAAGCAGGGCGATGTCCTGCTGCACGGTTTCGAGGTAGAGGCCCTCGCGGGCGCCGATGATCAGAAAGCGCGGGGCCGGCCGGCCGGGGAAGACGGCGGCGTATTCCTTGCGCAGCAGATCGATGCCGCGGATGTAGATGTGCTGGCCCTTCCGTTCGCACACCGCGCCGACGTTGATCACGAGGGGCGCATCGGCCGGGATGCCATACCGGCGGCGCAATGCGGCGCGGTCGTTGCCGGCGATGAACCGACGGATGCGGGCGACGTCCACCGAACTGGTGACCAGCCGGAAATTGTCGTCGTAATTGTGCGGCTCGAATACGGCCTGGGTGGCCCGGGCGCTGAAGACCACCCGGGTCGCCCGGCGCAATGCGTCTTCCGCCGGGCCCCGCAGACGCGCCGGCACGGCGGCGCGCTGGAAGAGGCGGTCAACCGGGCTGCTTTCATAGACGTAGAGCAGCGAGGGCCGGCCGATCCGGGCCGCGAGCGGCACCGCCCAGAAACACAGCAGCGTGTTGGCCACCACCAAATCGACGTCGTCCCACTTCCGGTCCGCCGCAAACGCCTCGAGCGCGGCCGTCAGCCGGTCGGGATCGGCCGCCCCGAGAAACGGCGCCGCCTCCCAGATTTCGACCGGGATCCCCAGCGCCTCGTAGCGCTGGCGCAGGGGGCCGTCCTCCAGGCTCGCCACGCGCAGATTCACGCCGGGTTGGGCGGCGTGGTGGCGGGCCTGCTCGAAGAGGAGGATCGGCGCGCCCTCGAATTTCAGGTTGTGCGTGACCAGCAGGAGACGCAGGGGGCGGGGACTTTCCGCGTAGCGGTGGTGGTAGGGGTTGACGCGCGGCGCCGGCGGCGGAAATTCCAACGCTTCGCTGAGATACGGATCCCGATAGCCACCGTGGCGCTCGAGAAACGCCACGTGTTCCTTCTCGGTGTAGCGGATGCCGCGGGACGCACTGCCGACGTGCTGCAGCGTCGCCTGGGGGGTGTAGACCACGCGCCCGCCGCGCGCCTGCACCCGCAGGCAGTAGTCGACATCGTTGTAGGCCACCCGCAGCCGGTCCTCGTCGAAGCCGCTCAACTCGCGATATAGCGCGGTGCGGGTCAGCAGGCAGGCGCCGGTGACGGCCGCGACGTCGCGCGCGGCGTGGGGCAGGAAGAGATAGCCGAGGCCGTCGGCCGGTTCGCCGGCGAAGAGCGCGTGCGGCAGCCGGTCCTGCCGGCTCAGGCTGATGCCGGCATGGTTGAGGGTGCCGTCGGGGTGCAGCAGCCGCGCGCCGACCGCCTCCACGCCCGGCACGGACAGCCACCCCGCCATGTCCTCGAGCCAGCCGGGGGCGAGCGCCTCGACGTCGTTGTTCAGATGCAGGAGCAGCGGCGTGGTGGCGCGGGCGGAACCCAGGTTGACGAGGCGGGAATAATTGAAGCCGCCGGGCTCCGGGGCGGCGTGGATCACCTCGCAAGGAAGATCGGCCCGGGCCGGCAGGTCGCGGAGCAGGGCGAGGGTGGCGGGATCGTCGGACGCATCGTCAACCACGACGACGGACACGCTCGCGGGCGGCACGGTGCGCGCGAGCGAGTCGAGGCAGCGCCGGAGCAGGTCCGCGTGATTCTTGCCGGGAATGACGATGGTGACCGGGTTCTCGCGCAGAATCGCCGGATCCCACCGGACTTGGTGCAGGCAGAGCGCAAAGCGCTGGGCGAATTCGGGGAGGAAGGGCTCGGCGCGCAGGCCCCGCCGGCGCAGGGCTTCGGCAATGGCCCGCCGGGCGGCATCGAAGAGATAGCCCTTCTGGTCACCACGCGTGGCGGTGCTCTGTTCGTGGGCGCGCCAATGATAGCAGACGAACGGGACGTGCACCAGGCCCCCGGGCGGTATCAGCTCGGCGCAGCGGAGAAAAAGGACGAGATCCTGCGCGCCGTCGTACTCGGGGCGCAGGCGGCCGGCCCGCTCGATCACCGCGCGCCGGATGACCGACAGGTGGTGGGTGTAGTTGTGGGTGAGCGCCATCTCCGGACACCAGTGTCCCTTCAACTGCGGATCGTAGCGGCGGCCGGCATCGTCGATTTTGTCCTCGTCGGTATAGAAGTAGTCGGCGGCGGGATGACGCGCGACGGCCTGGGCGACGTGCAGCAGGCTGTCGGGCGGCAACCGGTCATCGTGATCGAGCAGACCCACGAACTCACCGGTCGCGGCTTCGATTCCGGTGTTGGTGGCCCGGGAAATGTGGCCGTTCTCGGAGCGAAAGAGGGCTTGGATGCGCGGTTCGTCGCGCGCCGCCGCCTCGAGCACCCGCCGGACGTGGGGCTGGGTCGAGGCATCGTCGACGAGGATCAATTCCCAGCGCGGGTAAAACTGTGCGCGGACCGACGCGATCAACTCCCGAAGATAACGCTCCGGCGGATTATACGCTGGAACGACGATGCTGATGAGCGGTCCCGTCGCGGCAAGCGCGGTGGCGTCCTGCCGCAAAACGGCGGTCAGGCGCGGAGTGAGGCGGTTGTGCCACGCCCACCGGGTGTAGGGATCCTGGTCGCGGAGGCGGACGACCGCGGCGGGTATCGGCGCCGGCGCGCCGGTGCCCAGGCTCGCAGCCAGATGGCGTTGCAGCCGGCGCACCTCCCGCCACGTGATCGACCGGTCATCGAGGGCAAAACGCCGCCGGGCGAGGCCGCGAAAGAAGGCGGTCACACATTTGGCGTAGTGGCGGGGCCGGTAGATCGGGATGGGCCCCGCATGCTCGTCATGGCGATCCAGGAACAACCGGCGGGCGAACACGAGGCTTTGCGAGCCGTCGGCCCGCTCGGCGAAGATTTTGAGGTTCACCGGGCTGGGAACGTCGGCGCGGATGTCGACGAGGCCGTAAAAGCCGGATTTGAGGGCGTTGGCGTGGTCCCGGTGTTCGGCCGCCACGTCCGCACGTTCCTGGGGATAAATCAGGCGGTTCTCGACCGCGACCCCCGTGGTCGCGAGCAGTCGGCGGATGTCGAAACCGATGCCAAAGGTCCAGCCGGTGACGCGAAACTTATCGTACTGGGCCTTGAGCCAATGGCCGGGGTTCTCAATGAAGCCGTGGAATTCGCGGCTGCGCGGCACGTCGCTGGTCGGAATCAGCAATTCCTCGAGCATGCGGTCGACCTCGGCGCAAACCTGCCGGTACGGCGCGCGATGGAAGTGGCGGTAGAGGTAATGGAGGGATTCGAAGACGAGCGCTGACCGCAGAACTGGCCGGGGTGGGCGGACGGGGGGCAACGCGGAGGTGTCCAGCGGGGTACGGAGGAACTCCTGCCATCGGTTCGTCTCGTCCAGCCATTCCAGGCAAAGTTCGCGCGCCCCGGTCCAGGCGCGCACCTGCACACGGAAACCGCGGCGACGGGCGGCGGGGTCGCCGGGAAAACGCGGTGCCAAGTCGGGGCGGTCGAGACCATAGAGGCCCAGAAAGACCCGACCGTCGACCTGGGCCCGCAGATCGCGGCACTCGCGGGCGGGCCCGGGATGCAGCCAGCCGGCAATTTCCATTTCCGGGGCCCCGGGGCGCCAGTGCGCCGGCTGGTCAACATGGAATGCGGGGGATGCCGGGTCGGTCATCAGGACAAGGCTGAATAAGTCGCCGGGCCGCGGACAGTAAAGCCCGTTTCCGGCGCGGACCCCCGGTCAGTTGCTTTAGCGCCCGGGCGGGCCGGCCTCACCGGAGCTTCCTTCGCTCCGGCCGGACCGGTCGATCGCGAGAAATGCAAACGAGATTGGCAACGGCCATCCTCTTCTCCTAGGAAAAGGGGGATGTTGGATTCGAAACCGGATGGCGCCAGGTTGGGACGTCCCATCGTCCTGTCTTCGGTGGTAACGGACGAGCCGGATCCGGGGATATCTGCTGCGAGCCCCGCGGCGCCCGATCGCGCGGAAAAGATCATCACCATTCTCGTCTTCGTCCTGCTGTCGGCCTTCCACATCTGGGGAGTGTCGGTGGGCTGGCACAGCCAACGGCTGCCGGGCAACGAATTCCGGCAAACCCAGACCGCGATCACGGCGCTGTTCGTCCAGCGGGAGCACGATTTTTCGCTGGCCTATCCGACCCCGGTGCTGGGCAAACCGTGGTCCATCCCGTTCGAGTTTCCGCTGTATCAGTGGACGGTCGTGTGGGTCAGCGACGCCACCCACCTGTCGCTCATCCACTCCGGGCGCGCCGTCAGCATGGCGTGCTTCTACCTGCTGCTGCCCGCGGTGTGGCTGCTGCTGGGGCGGCTGGGGGTGGCCGGCACGCGCCGGCTGATCGTGCTGGGCATGGTGCTGACCTGCCCGTTGTACGTGTTCTACGCCCGGGCGTTTCTGATCGAGACCATGGCGCTGATGTTCAGCCTGTGGTTTCTTTATGCCTATGTGACGGCCGTCGAACGGCGGAGCGGATGGTGGCTGCTGGCGGCCAACGTGGCGGGATTGGGCGCCGGGCTGGTGAAGGTGACGACGTTCATGCTCTACCTGATGCCGGCGGGCGCCTGGTCGCTGGTCTGGCTGTGGCAGGCATGGCCGCGGGCGGCGGCCGGGAAGCGCGACTGGCGGCCTTTCGGCCGGGTGGCGGGATGGATCGCGGCGGCGAACGCGGTGCCCTTCGCCGCCACCTACGGATGGATTGTCTTCACCGACGCCGTCAAGGCCCTCAATCCGGCCAGCAGCAACCTGACGTCATCCGCCATGATGGCCTACAATTTCGGGACGTGGGCCACGCGGCTGTCGCCGAACATCTGGAACGACCACCTGCAGATCATCCTGAGCAACCTGCTGCCGCTCACGGTGCTGGTCGCCGCGACGATGCTCGCCTTGCTGTTTGGCGGACGGTGGAAGACGTGGATCGGATGGTGCGTCGGCCCGTTTCTTGCGGTGCAGGTGATGTTTCCCGTCCTCTACGCCTGGCATGAGTATTACTATGTGGCCAGCGCGGTCCTCCTGATGGCGGCGATCGGCCTTGCGCTGTGCGGACTGTTGGAGTCGGCCACGTCGCGATGGGTCGTGTGGATCATCATTCTGGGCCTGTATGCAGGACAGGCGGTGCAATACCTGGCCGTGCTCTACCCGATGCAGGCGGCAAGCTATGGGGGCGACACCGAGCTGACCGAAACTCTGCGCGCGATCACGCACCCCAACGATGTGCTGGTCATTGCCGGGGAGGACTGGGCCTCGATGACCCCCTTCTACTCGCGGCGGCGGGCGCTGATGATCCGGCGCGACATGGGACACGACTGGCCGTTCATCGAGAAGGCGTTTGGCAACCTGAAGGGCGAGTCGGTCACCGCCCTGGTGTTGGCCGGGGCGGAACGCGACAACAGCCATCTGCGGGAGCTGGCCACCCGTTATTTCGGCATCGATGCCAAGCCGCTGCTCACCTGGGAGAACGTCACGGTGTACGTCCAGCCGCGGCTCCGGGCGGAGGCCACGGACTTCATCACGGCCCAGAATTTCGCCTACCTGCGGCTGGCCGACAAGCTCGACACGACGGCAAATCCCCTGCGGCGCCGCAAGGTGGAGGTCAGCAGCCTCCTGCCGGCCCGACTTCGGGATTTCATGGGGATGTCGCCGACGCCGACCAGCTACTACACCACTTACGGACTCAGCGTCACCCTCGTGGATGGCCGGCCCTTCCTGGCCTCCCATCCGGACAGCCGGCTGTGGTTCAAGGTCGCGTCGGGCGTGCGGGAGGTGGCGGCCGAATACTACATGTTCCCGGGCTCTTACGAAGGC
>JBJKRD010000309.1:0-3262 GCA_046704925.1 Opitutaceae bacterium
CCGAGGCCGACCCAGACGTCGCGGACGCCCGGAATCCGTCGCAACCGGGCGGCCACCTCGCCCAGATTCACCCGGCGCCCGGCGATCTTGACGACCCTGCCGCGGCGGCCGAAGAGCGCGACCTCCCCGCGGGCATCGATGGCGGCCAAATCGGGGGGAATCCAACAACCCAGTCGGCCGGCCCGGCGCCGGTTTCCCTGGGTGAACACTGCCGGACTGCAGATCCGCAGGCGCTGTCCGGGCAACGGTCGGAGGCGCACGCCGCGCAGGGCCCGGCCCACGCCGCGTCCAGCCAGGGTCGCGGCACCGGAGCGGTCGTAGGAAATTCCGCCGGTTTCGCTGGAGCCGTAAAAACCATGGATGCGCCGGCCGAATCGGTCGGCGAAGGCGCGGGCCACGTCGGGCGCCAGCGGTGCCCCGGCCGAGATCGCCAGACGCAGGCTGGCCAGCGCGGCGGGGTCGAGATCCGAGCTCACGAGTCCCCGGAAGATCGGCGGCACCCCGGCCAGCACGGTCGGCCGCCACCGGGCGAATTCGCCGGCGATGACCTGGGGCAGCGGCCCGGAGCCGATGACGACCGGGACGCCCTGCGCCACCAGCGGAATGGTCAGGTTGCCGAGGCCGTAGGAGTGGCCGAAGGGAACGATGGCGTGGTTCACATCGCGCCGCGTGATGCCCATCGTCGCGGTCACCTGCCGTCCATCGGCCAGCATCTGTTGGTCGGTGAACGCGAGCGGTCGCGGCTTGCCCGTGCTGCCCGAGGTCAGCTTGACGAGGCACAGGTCCGGGCGGTACCGCCGCGCCGGGGCGAGCGGGATCAACTCGGTGCCGGTCCAATGGAAGCCGGCGCGGATCGCCTGCGCGGTCGCGCGCTGGGCCGCCGGCGGCTCGGCCGCGTCGAGCGGCACGGCGATCGCCCCGGCTCGGAGCAGCGCGACCAAGAGCTCGAACCAGCCGGCGCCGTTGGGCAACGCAAACACCACCGCCCGGCCCGCCAGGCCAGGGACGAGGCCGCCCCGCTCGGCCAGCCACGCCCGGGACCGGTCATCCAGGTCGCGGAAAGTCGCGATGCGTCCGGTGGCGGCGTCGATCACGGCGGGCGCCGACCCCTGCCGGAGCAGGGTGCGTTTCCAGGCGGCGAGCAGTTCGCGGCTCATGGGGGCGGCCGGACGGAACCGGCGCGGGGGGTGAAATGCTCAAACTCGATCGCCAGCAGGGCGGCAAGCACCATCAGCGCCACGGTGCCGCCGAGCGCGCGCACCACGGGAATGCCGCTGAGGGCCAGCACGCCGAACGAGGCCATGGTGGTCAGCGCCGACAGGCGGACAGACATCGGCGGCGCCTCGCGCCGGTGCGCGGAGGTGGCCGAAAAGATTGCGTAGTTGTGCGTCAGGCAGACCCCGAGAAAGGCCCCGAGCAAATGGAACAGGTTCAGCGGCAGGCCGAGCCAGCCGTAGAGCCCGAAGATGCCGAGGCAGGCCCCGCAGGGAATCGAAAAAATTCGCGGACCGCGCCGGAGGCCATAGGTCAGGAACACCCCGGTGCCCACGATCGCCAGCCCGATCAGGCTCAGTCGCAACGCCGAGCGCCGGTAGCGGGTGAACACGCGGTTGAGCGACTCCAACTGGCTCGCGCTGACGGTATGCAATTCGGGGGGCGGCGCGGCGGACGGCGCATTCCCGCGGGTGATGGTCACGAGCCAGCTCAGCGGTCCTCCGCTGTGGACCAGCAGGGAGGCGGGCCCGGTCAGTTTGGCCTGCAGGGCCGCCACCGCCGCGGTCAGGCTGGCGCCGCCGCCGGTGGTCGCAAAACGGTCGTAGGCGGCGAAGAAAGGCGCAAACGAGGGCGCATCGAATCCATCCGCCGCCAGCGCGGTGCGCAGGTCCGCGGGAAAACTGCCGTTCTGCCGCACGAACCGCACGGCCCGTTCGTGTTCGGTCGCGGTTGGCATCACCTCGCCGAGGCTCAGGCTCGCGGGCGGCAGACCTCCTTGGCGGCGTCGCCAGTCCTCGAACCGGCCCCAGGCCTCGCGGGCCGCCCGGAGATCCGGTCCGTAGGTCAGCCAGACGGTCCGGTCGCCCGTGTCGCCGAACAACGCCCGGATGCGGGCGTCCTGCTGCCGCAGCGCCGGGGCGGGAACCTCCAGCTCCCGGATGTCATCGCGCCAGTCGAGGCGCAATAGCCCGGGCAGGGCCACGAACCACAGGGCGACGAGGCCGCGGCGCAGCCAGCGGCGCCAGGACGGTCGCAGCGATTGGCCGCCGCGGAACGGCCGGGTTTCCAGATAGGGCTGCCGCAACAGCGAGAAATAGAGCAGCGCGGCCGCAAGGGCGCTGAGCAGACCGGCGCTGACGAAGACGCCAAGCTGGCGGATCAGGACGAGGGGCGAAGTGATCAGCAGCGCGAAGCCGGCCACGGTGGTAAAGCAACTGGTCAGCAACGGCTCGCGCAGCCGGCGGATCTTCGCCCAATAGTCCTCGCCGGGGTGGGCCGGCGGCTGCAGGAAGATGTAGAAGCTGTAGTCGATCGCGACGCCGGTGAGGAGCGATCCCACCACGAACGTCAGAATGTGCACCGGCGAGAACGCCAGGGTGACCGCCGTCCAGGCGCCAAGTACGGCCAGCAGGATCGGCGGCGCGAGATGGAGGCCGCGACGCAGATTGCGCAGGAAGATCCAAGCGACGGTCAGCACCGCCGCGAGCGAAAGCGCGTTGAGCCAGGTTACCTCGCGCTGGATGCGCGCCTTGCTGGCGGCGGCGAAGCAATTCACCCCGGTGTAGGCCACCGTCAGTCCCGGGGCGTCGGCGCGAAGGCGGTCCCGGGCCCGGCCGATCGCGGCAAAGACCGGCCCCTGGCCGGCGTCCCGCAGCGGGGACACCGCGATCCGCGCCCACACCAGGCCGTCGGTGTCCGCGCCCGTGGCCCGCGGCAGCAGCGTCAGGCCGTTCTTGAGTCGGTCGAGGGCTCCGGCCATCAGCAGCAGCGGATCCGTGGGCACGAGATCCTGAAGGGCGAGCGCCTCAGGCGTGGCCAGAAACGAGCTCAGCCGCGCGGCGGTGTCGTGCGCGAGCCAGGCCGGAAAACCGGCGGGATTGCCGCCGGTCGCGGCGTAATCCCGCTCGCGGTCCTGCAGCCACCCGGGAAAAAGCAGGTCGAAACGCCGCTCGTAGAGCTCGCGGCCGATGGCGTCGCGCCCCGCGGCGTCGCCGAGCGGCACCGCCTCGGCGAACGCCGGGTCGGCGGCCAGCGCCGCGGCGAAGCG
>JBJKRD010000310.1:0-4266 GCA_046704925.1 Opitutaceae bacterium
GCCGAGCAGGGAGCCGGCCACGCCGCCCGCGAGGGCGAGCAGCAGGCTTTCGCCGAGAAGCTGGCGCGCGATCTGGAGCCGCGAGGCGCCGAGCGCCGTGCGGATGGCCATCTCCTTCTCGCGCGCAAACGAGCGCGCGAGAAGCATGTTGGCCACGTTGACGCACGCGATCAGCAGCACCAGGCCGACCGCCCCGAACAGGAGCAGCAACTGCGTGCGCGCGGATCCGGCCAGGCGCTCCCGCAGCGGGGCGACGCCGACGTCGACCCCGGTGTTGATCTTCGGGTATTCCTTCTGGAGCTGCTGCGCGATGACGGTCATCTGCGCCTGCGCCGCCGCCGGCGTCACGCCGGCCTTCAGGCGGCCGATGGCGTAGGCGTCGTTGTGGTTCTCGCGCATCGTCATGAAGCGCTGCTGGGCGAAAGGCGCGAGCGGCCGGTAGAAGTCGGCCTGGCGGTAAAACCGGAAGCCCGCCGGCAGGATGCCGGCGACGGTGGCGGCCTGCCGGTCGAGCAGGATGGATTTGCCGATCAGCGCCGGATCGCCGGCGAAATATTTCTGCCAGGCTTCGTGGGTGATCCACACCACCGACGCGGCGCCCGCCCGGTCGTCGTCCGCGGCCAGGCCGCGTCCCTGGTCGATGGTCACGCCGAGCACGGAAAAGAAGTCATGCGAAACCAGCAGGGTCGACACCAGCGCGGTGCCCTCGGCCGTCTTCAGTTTGGACCCTTCCGGATGGTAGAGGGCCAGGGCGGTGAACACGTCCTGCCGGGCGCACCAGTCGAGGAAATTGGGATAGGAAACGGAGGTCTCCCCGCCGTTCTGGAGCTCCATGACCGCCACCAGCCGGTCCGCCTGCGGGTAGGGCAGCGCGCTCAGGAACGTCGCGTTGACGATGCTGAAGATCGCGGTGTTGACCCCGATGCCGATGGTGAGGGTCAGCACGACGATGGCGGTGAAGCCGGGATACTTCGCGAACTGCCGGAACGCGGATTTCAGGTTGACGGGCATGGATGCGATTCCCGACTGCGGATTGCGGAGTGCCGATTGCCGGGCGGCGGTAACGTCGAATTCCGAGTGCCGATTGCCGAATGGCGATTGAGTCCTGCCGCCCGGTGCCCGTTAAGACGCCGGATGCGAGGCGACGCCAAATTCGGCATTTGGCGTTCGGCACTCGGCAATCACAGGGAGCTCTCGGCCTCGCGGGTGACCTCGTTCTCCTGCACGACGCGGCCGTCGAACAGATGAACCGAGCGCGCCGCGTGGCGGGCAAAGCGATGATCGTGCGTGACCATGACGATGGTCGCGCCGCTGCGGTGGAGATTGCTCAGCAGATCCATGACCGCCTCGCCGTTCTTCGAATCGAGGTTGCCCGTGGGCTCGTCGGCGAGGAGGACCGCCGGGTGGCCGGCGAGGGCCCGCGCCACGGCGACGCGCTGCTGCTGACCGCCGGAGAGCTGGGAGGGCAGATGCTTGGAGCGGTGGGCCATGCCGACCTTCTCCAGCGCCTCGTTCACACGCTCCTTGCGCTCGCTCGCCGGCATGCCGCGGTAGGTGAGGGGGAGCTCCACGTTCTCGTAGACGGTCAGGTCGCCGATCAGGTTGAACGACTGGAAGATGAAGCCGATCTCGCGGTTGCGGATGCGCGCCCGCTCGGCGAGGGAGAGCCCCTGCACGGGCCGCCCGTTGAGCACGTATTCGCCGTCCGTCGGCGTGTCGAGCAGGCCGAGGATCGAGAGCAGCGTCGACTTGCCGCAGCCCGAAGGGCCGGCGATCGAGACATATTCCCCCTTGAGGATCGCAAGGTGGATGCCGGAGAGGGCGTGGGTCTCGACCTCGTCAGTCAGAAAGACCTTGGTCACGCCTTCGAGTTTGATGAGATGCTGGCCGTTCGATTCAGTGTTCATTTCGCGATGGGGGCGGGTTCGGGTGATTCACAAAGCACACGGCGGAGGGCCGCAGAGTTTTCTTTTATTCCGGGGGGCGGGCGTGGGAGGGAGGGAAGGTTGGCGGGGTTGAGCCGGAAGGCGTGGGCGGGCGGCTAGTTCAGGCGGATGCGATCGTTGGCATCCCACTGGGACATGTCCGAGAGGATGACGCGGTCGCCGGGCTTGAGGCCGTCGAGAATCTGGATGGTGTTCACCGAGCTCTTGCCGAGCTTGACCTGCACGCGCGTGGCGTAGGTGCCGTCGGCGTCGAGCTTGAAGATGCCGACCGTGCTGTCCTCCTGGCCGAAGGCCGGGCGGCCGACAAAGACGACGTCGTCAAGGTGCTCAAGCTCGATGGTGCCGTCAACGCTGAGGTCGGGCCGGGCCCCCTTCGGCAGCGGGCCGGTGAGCGTCACATCGACGGTCACGGTGCCGTTCTGCACGGACGGATCGATGCGCGCGACGCGGCCGGCCACGAGGCCGTTGCGGGTGTCGATGGAAGCCGACTGGCCGATCTGGATGTCCTTCGCCTGCGTTTCGGCGATCTTGATCTCGGCCTTGAGCTTGGTGGGGTCGGCGACCCGGGCGAGGTTCGTCCCGGCCTCCACCTGCTGGCCGACGTCGACCGGCAGCAGTTGCAGCACGCCAGTCATGCCGGCGCGCACGGAAAGGTGCTCGGCGTCGTCGCGGCGCAGCTGCTCCTGGGCGCGCGCCTGGTCCACCGCGGCCTGCTGCACGGCGAGCTGCGGCTTGATGGATTCCTTGGTGAAATCGTAGCGCTTTTGCGCGATGTCGTACTGCGTCTTGGCATCCTCGGCGGCGACCTGCGAGCTGCGGAGGGTGAGGTTCGAGACCAGGCCGTCCTTGAAGAGCTCCTGGTTCACCTCGAACTGCAGGCGCGTCGTCTCATAGGAGGACTTGGCGCTGGCCAGGTTGGCCTCGGAGGTCAGGACGTTCCCCTGCAGGGTGACCTGGGTGTTGCTCAGGAGAGCCTCGGCGGACTTGAGCTGGGACTCGGCGTCCACGGCGGCCTGGACGACGCTGGGATTGGTCAGGACCAGAATGACGCTGTCGGGCGTGACCGGGGCGCCGGGGCGCAGGACGATGCGGGCCACGCGGCCCTGCGTGCGGGCGGCGATCCACTCGATGTCCTCAGGAATCAGGGTGCCCAGGCCCCGCACCTGCCGGATCATCGGGCCGCGCTTGACGGTATCGATCCAGACCAGGTTGCGGTCCACGGTCGGGGCGGCGGGCTTGAGCCGCGAGAGCGCGAACGTCACACCAAACAGGCCGACCGCGATGAGGACGGCCATGATGATGCGCTTCTTCCGTTTTTCCTTGGCGGCGTTCGGGCGGGGAATGTCCATGGGGCAGGCTTTTCTACCAAGGCATTTGCATCGCCTGTGCCAATCGCGAGACGGAATCGTAAGTGATTAAAATGCAGCCGGTAACAATTTCAGACTTCAGGTGGAGTTCTCCCCGGGTCGCCGCGCATGGGATTCGGGCGTCCCATTTTTGGGACCGGGAAGGATTGCCGATTGGCGAGTGTCGATTGCGGAGTGCGGAGTGCGAGCGGCGAATGCCGAATGCCAAGTGCCGAGTGCCGAATGGGGGCGGATGTGACTGGACCGGGGCAACCGATCAGGGCCGAGGCGGCCGCATCCCGACTTTGCGGACGACGATGGGAGAAACGTGTGAGGGGAGGCGAGCCGCCGGTTGCGTCCGCGAGAAAATCGCAAAGAATCGGCCGCGAAATCCGTCTTATCCGGGATGAATCATCGACCGCTGCAGATCTATGCCGTTGCCGTTACCGTGGCGCTGCTGGTTTTGGCGGGGTGGGTCATCCGCCACGGATTGCAGGAAAAAGCCAGGGAGGCCGCGTGGCAGGCCCAGCTAAGTCGCGAGCACGAGGCGCATGGGTACGACCTGCACAAGCTCGCGCGCCAGTCCGCCGAGCTCGCCCGCCTGAGCCGGGCCCTGGCCGACGCGCGCACGGTGGTCGCGCAGGTGGCCGGCGGCGCCAACCCGTTTGAAGATGCGGTCGGCATCTGGCTCGAGCAGGTGAATCACCTGAGCGCCTACCTCGGGCAGCATCCGGAATTCGCGATTCCGGAGCTCCGCTATCTGACCGCGAACGACTGGCTCGACGCGACCAAGGGAATGAATCTGGTCACCGAGGCGGATTACCGCGAGGCGCTGGCCAAATTGCGGCAGGCGGCGAAAAGGGAGGTGGCGCCGAAGCTGGGGGCCGCGCTCAAAGGCTATCTGGCGGCGAACGGCGGCGCCCTGCCGCCGGACGCCCAGGCGCTCGCCGGGTTTCTGCCGGACAACCTGGATC
>JBJKRD010000311.1:0-15341 GCA_046704925.1 Opitutaceae bacterium
GCCAGACGCCGGATCGCCTCCAGGCGCCGGACGGGCGCCGCCGCCCGCGGTTCCAGCCGCGCCGCGAGGGCGGGGTCCAGGGTGGTGACCGAGATCGAAACCGAAACCGCCCGGAAGCGGTTGAGCTCCGCCAGCACGTCGACGTCGCGCGTGACCAGGAAGTTCTTGGTGATGATGCCGACCGGTTGACGGAACTCGGCCAGCACCTGCAGGCAGCGTCGGGTGATTTGAAACTGGCGCTCGGCGGGCTGGTAGCAATCGGTGACGCCGCTCAGGCCGATCACCTGCGGCCGCCACGCCGGCGCCGCGAGTTCGGCGCGCAACAGCTCGGGCGCCCGCGGCTTCACCATGATCTTCGTTTCGAAATCCAGCCCGCTGCTCCATCCGAGAAACTCATGATAGGGCCGCGCATAACAATAGGCGCAGCCGTGCTCGCAGCCGCGGTAGGGGTTGAGTCCCCAATCGAAGCCCACATCCGGGCTGTCGTTGCGAACGAGCACCGACTCCGACGCATCGACGTAGAATTGGGTCCGCGGATGCGGTCGTTCCTCCGGCGGCACATCGGGATCCCATTCGGGATGAATCTCTTCGAAACGGTTGGGGGGATTGAAGGCCGCACCCCGGCCGCGGATGGCACGCGGCGGCGTCCGCGCTTCCGCTTCGTGAGCCCCCGGTGACCGAACCGTTCCCATGCGGCGGAGCATATTCCGGCTGGCCGAATTGCCAACCCCCGGGGTATTTTGCCGCCCGGTGGAGTCGTCCGCGCAGATCACGTGAACGAACCCGGAACCCACCTGTCCCATTTGATCCCAGCCCTCCTTCGCATGTCGATTCATCGCATTTCGCTGACATCCGCCGTCGCATTCCTTGTCGGCGTGGGAGCCCTCGCCGCCGCGCCTTATCTGCAACCGGGCGTGACGCCGCACGAGACGGAGCCCTCCGCCCAGGCCCAGCCCAACCCGGCCGTGCCTCCGGCATTGGCCGCGCCTCCAGCCGCGCCAGGTGCGCCGCCCGCCAAGCCGGGGCCGACGCCCGCCGGGGCCGACGCCGCCGCCGGCGGGTCGTTCGACACCGCTGCGCTTCCGGCCGAGGTGATCCAAAAGGCCACCGACCGGCTCAAGGACCTGGTCGCCCAGCAGGATGCCCTGCTCGCTGACGCGGGGAAGCCGAACGCCGACATGGACAACATCAAGCGCCATATCCAGAACCTGCTTTTCGACTACGACGACTACCTGCGCACCTATCCCACCTTTGCGCCGGGTTACGTCACCTATGGTCTCCTTCTCGGCAAGGTCGGGATGCGCCGGGAGTCGGCCGCGATCCTGTTCAAGGCCAACCAGCTCGATCCCAACCTGCCCATCGTGAAGAACGAGCTCGGGAACTATATCGCCGAGGAAGGGCGGCCGTTGGAAGCGGTGAATTATTTCCTGGCGGCCATCCGGCTCGCGCCCAACGAACCGCTATACCATTACCAGCTCGGCAACCTCCTCTACGGGGCGCGCGACGATTTCCTGAAGAGCGGCGATTGGACCCGACCCCAACTCGACCAGGCGATGCAGGAGGCCTTCCGCCGCGCGGCCGAGCTGGCTCCCGACAACATCGCGTTTGCCTACCGCTACGCGATGTCGTTCTACGACCTGGCCGAACCCAACTGGGACGAGGCGCTCAAGGTCTGGGGGGCGATCGAGGACAAAGTCGCGCCGGGACTCGAAAAGGAGACCATTCGCCTGCAGGCGGCCAACATCCTCATCAAACAGAAGAAGTTCGACTACGCGCGGTTGTTGTTGGGCACGGTGACCAACGAAAAGCTGAAGGAACAAAAGCAAAAGCTGCTCGACCAGTTGCCGGCCAAGCCTGAGAAGTAAGGCCCGTGACTCGAATTCCTTACCCGGAGCCTTCCGTCATCGGAGGGCTGTGCCACCGGTTCGCCTGGCGTTCCCCAGCCGGCGGATCGCCCCTGCCGGACCCGTGCGCCCTTCCTTGATGTCCCTGCTCAACAAGCTCGAACGTTTCTTCGGCCGCTTCGCGGTCCCCAACCTCTCGCTCTATCTCGTGGTCGGGCAGGTGTTGTTTTGGGGTCTGGCGCTGCTATACGGCTTCAATCTCGAACGCATCGCGCTGCTGCCTTTGGCAGTCTACGCGGGGCAACCCTGGCGGCTGGTAACCTACCTGTTCCTCCCTTTCAGCAACGGGACCGGAGCGGTGGCCATCGTGTTCCTCGCCTTCACGTGGTACATTTTCTACCTGATGGGCACGGCCTTGGAACACTACTGGGGTTCCTTTCGGTTCAACCTGTTCATCGGCCTGGGCTGGCTGCTCACCACCGCGGTCGCCCTGCTCACCCCGGCGCAGTACGCCTCGAACTATTTTCTGTACCTGAGCGTCTTCCTCGCGTTCGCCTTTCTCAATCCCGACTTCACCTTTCTCATCTTCTTCATCCTGCCCGTGAAGGTGAAGTGGCTCGCCCTGATCACTTGGCTGGGCTTCGGCTTTGTCCTGGTCACCGGAGCCTGGTCGGACCGGTTGATGGTGCTCGCCGCCACCGGCAACTTCCTCATCTTTTTCTCGGGCGACATCGTGGACCGCGTCCGCACCGGGCGACGGCGCATGGCCCACCAGGCCAAGGTGTTCGCCGCGCGCACCGACGAGGGCGCGCCGCGACACCGCTGTCGGGTCTGCGGCAAAACCGAGCTCAGCCATCCGCAGATGGATTTCCGCTACTGCTCGAAATGCGTCGGCAACCAGTGCTATTGCAGCGAGCACATCTTCAACCACGAGCACGTGCTGGTCGACGAGGAAGCCAAGCGGTAGCTTACCACCGGGGCCCCCAGCCACAGCGTCATATTCCACCAGGGAAATCGACCCCCCGCCTTTGTTGCTCCGTGCCTTGGTGGTTCAAAACCAAAGCTCCTCTCGACGGCTTCTTCAGCGTCCTTCCGTCCCGGCGTGACCAGCAGAACGGCAGATCCGCCCTTTCCCGGCCCCGGCCGCACACTCGGTAGTTGCCTCGCCTGGGCCGAGCGTGAGTACGCCCGCCGCGGCCTCGCGCTCGGACAGGTGGCGACCAGCGCCCATGACGAGGCGCTCTACCTGCTGCTGCATGCGGTCGGGCTGCCGCTGGACAGCAACGCTGCCGTTCTGCGGCGGCCCCTGACCGCGCGGCAGGCTGCGGCGGTCGCCCGGATATTCCAGCGTCGCCTGCGGGATCGGGTGCCCGCCGCGTATCTGACGCACGAAGCCCACCTGGGCGGCCATCGATTCTACGTCGACGAACGCGTCCTCATCCCCCGGAGCTATTTTCTCGAGCTCATTCCCCGGCTCACGGCCCTGCACCGCGCTCCGGTCCGCCGCGCCGCCGACGTCGGGACCGGTTCGGGCTGCCTCGCCATCCTGCTTGCGCACGAATTTCCCCGGGCCGCGGTCGACGCCATCGACATTTCCCCCGCGGCCCTGGCCGTGGCGCGTCTCAACGTCCGCCGCCACCGCCTCGCAGGCCGGGTCCGGTTGTATCGCAGCGATGTCTTCGCCGCGGTGCCACCGGCCCGGTACGATCTCATTGTCGGCAATCCTCCCTACGAGCCCACCGCCCTCCTGCGGTCGCTGCCGCCCGAATTCAAGCAGGAACCGGCGCTGGCACTCGACGGCGGGCGGGATGGGCTCGCCGTGATTCGCCCGCTCCTCGCCCAGGCGTGCGAGCGTCTCGCCGCGGACGGCCTTCTGCTCATCGAAGTCGGTGGTCTGCGCCCCACCATGGAAGCCGCCTTCGGCCACCTCCGGCTCCGCTGGTTGCCGACCCAGGATGGATCCAACTGCGTTTGCCTGATCGAGGCGCGGCGACTCAAGGGCGGCAGCCGGTCCGAGTGATCCTTCCTGACTCCCGGGCCGGGATCTGGCGACAAGCTCTAGGGGTGCGCCGACGCCGGCAGCCATCCCCCCACGGCCTGCAGGGACACCAACCCGCCGCGGCGGGTCACCCACACGGCGAGGGCGCGTCGGGGCGCCCCGGCAACCGCCGACCACCGGAAACTCATCCGGGCCCGCCAAATGTCACCGTCCGCCCCCATTTCGCCCCGGACCGCCGCCAATGCGACAAACTCATGCGCAAGATTCCGGCCCGCGTTTTCGCCCGCCGTCACGCGCGAGATCATGCCGCCCCCGAGTTGAACGGCATGGACCTCCAGCTCGCTCACCCCAGCCGGATCAGCCGGCCGAAATTCCACGCCCAGCGCGCCCGACGACGGATCGTAGCGGACCCGCAAGCTGCCGGCGGGAGGTCCGTCGCCACCTTCGAAGCGTCCCGGCCGCCATTCGACTCCGTTGCGCACGAAACAGGGCGTGTAGACGGAGCCGGCCCGCCAGGCAGCGGCATAGGCGTATTGCCGGTCCGTGAACGCCGGCTGCGCGAAACGATCGGTCCAGCCGAGGTGGTTCCAGTAGGTCACGTCCCAGGCGACCGGCACGAAATCGCGCCAAAGGGCCGGGCTGTCTCGCTGCGCCGCCAGCCATTTTTCGGCGGGCGGACAACTGCTGCAGCCCTCGCTCGTGAACAACTCGAGCAAGGCCACCCGGGCGACCCGGCTCGCAAATTGCACGGGGGCGGCGCTAGCCACCGCCGCGGCCAGCAGGGCCGAACCTGCGATCAGGCGCCAAGTCATGGTCGGCCGAGGCCCCGGCCCGGGTGTTTATTCCCGCGCGGGGGCAAACCCGGGCTTCCGCCCGAGTCCTTTCTGTAATATTTCTGCGGCGTCGGGGTTTGATTTCACGGTGAATGCTGCAGCTTCATTGGGGGCAGTCGACCTCGCCGGCTGGCTGACCGGATGGTTTGCCGCACCCGCCGCGGCCGCCGCGGTGCCGGCCGACGAGGATGCCTCGTGGCTTGAACGCGTGGGCCGCGGCGACGATTCGGCGCTGCAACGGTTGTTCGAACGGTGGAAGCTCCCGCTGCTGGGATTCTTCTATCGGTCGCTCGGCTCCCGCCCCGATGCCGAGGACCTGACCCTCGAGGTCTTCGTGCGCCTCCACCGCGCGGCGCCGCGTTATCGGCGGGCCGCAAAATTTTCGACCTACCTTTTCCACGTGGCCCGCAATCTCCTGCTCAATGAGCTTCGCCGCCGACAGCGAAAGCCCGCGCCGCCCGTGTCCGCGGAGGCCTTCGATTACCTGGCGGCGGATCCGGCCGCGGACACCCGCCGCGCGGCGGAACTCGAGGAGGTGTTTCAACACGCCCTCGATCGTCTCCCGGAAAAATACCGGACGCCGCTGCTGCTCGTCGCCCAGCAGCATCTGGACCATGCCGAAGCGGCGGCGGTTCTCGGTGTAAGCGAGAACGCCCTGCGCGTGCTGGTGTTCCGCGGCCGCCAGTTGCTCAGGAGGGAAATGGAGACCCTGCAATGAAAACGCCCGATGACAAATCCCGGTCCGACGAGGACGTCGACGCCCTGCTGGGCAGCCGTTTCCGGGAGACCACGCCCGAATTCGAGGCGCGCTGGGTGGAACTTCGGCGCCGCCTGCGCACCGAACCCGCGCCGCGCGCCGGCATTCCGCCCTGGGCGGCCTGGCTGGGTCTGCTGTCCGCCGGCGTGACCATGGCGGCCATTCTCCTCGCCCTCCATCCGTGGCGTCCCGCGCCGCCCGCGATCGCGGCGGGGGAGCCGCATCTGGATGAGTTGTTCACCATGGATGCCGTGCTGGAACCCGCCGCAGCGCTGCTCGACACCGACAACCGCGCCGCCCTGCTGAACCTGCCCGTGCCACCGTCCCCCCAAACTTGATCCGCCATGAAATCCTCGATTTTCGCCAGCCTCTCTGTTGCGGCGGTACTCGCCTGGTCCGCCGGCGCCCTGCCATTGACCGCGGCCGAAACCCCGGCTCCCTCCCACTCACCCGACGAAATCCGGGAGATGTCGGCCGTGGAACAATTCCTCGACCTGTCTGACGCCGAGCTGGACCAACTCCTGGAGGTCATCGCCCGCATCCGGGCCATGACTCCCGCCCAGCGGGCGGAGCTGCGGGCGGAAGTCGCACGCTACCGGCAGTTGCCGTCGGCTGAGCGCGAACAATTGCGCCTGGGCTGGGGGCGGATGCACGGGGGCATGGGCGCCGGGTGGGGCCAGATGCCCACCGAGATCCAGGAGGGCTGGCGCGAGATGATGCACAACGCCACGCCGGAACAGCGCGCCGGCATCCAGGCCAAACTCCAGAGTCTGGCTCCTGCCGAGCGCAACGCCTGGCGCCGGCAGTTGGTCGAGGATTACCTCAAGGCCAAGGCGGCTGCAAAATAGGCCCGGACCGGACGGCAAGCCGGTTCGCCGGCACCGTGCGGTCGGTCGTCGCCAAAAGAAAGGCGGAGCCGGATGGCTCCGCCCTTCACCACGCTGAATCGGGTCGGGCTCAGCCGCGCGGACCGGGTCCGCTACCGTCCTGCGGTCCGGCCGGGTTGGCCGGCTTGCCGGGTCCCCCGGTGCCGTCCTCTTTGGGCGTGCGATTCGGGTTGTCCTGCTTGCCGCCCGTACCGTCCTGCTTGGGCGTACGGTACGGATTGGTCGCGCCGCGGTTGGCCGTGCCCTGGGCGGCCCGGGCCTGGTACATTCCGCAACTGCCGGGCGTGTTGCCATACGGGCAAACCCCGCGGGCGCCACCGCCGGCGCCGCCGCGCGCGAACGCCGCGGGGCCCGCGATCAGCCCGGCCCCCAGCAGGGAGGTGAGAAGAACAACTTTGGATTTCATGGTTTGGATTTCCTTTCACCGGAGTCCAACCCCGCCGGGGCGCCATTATTACAGCGCGCCGTCTCAATAGCTCATTTTGTCGAGCTTCACCTTGCCGCGGAAGATCCAGTAGATGCTGGCGCTGTACGCGAGCACCGCCGGCACGCCGATCAGGGCGATCGTCAGCATGATCCCGAGTGTCTTCTCCGAAGAGGCGGCATTGAACGCCGTCAGGCTGTGCGCCGGCTCGGTGTGGCAGAAGACGAGGTTGGGATACATGCCGAGACCAAAGATCGCCATCAGGCCGGCCATGGCGCCGCAGGACGAGAGGAACGCCAGAAACTCCCGGCCGCGGTTGACCTCGCGGGGAATGTTGGCGATGGCCAGTACCACGGCCACCGCCACGACGAAGAAACCCGGCTCCCGTCGGAATGCCTCGGTGATGTGGGGCACGTAGAGCAGCGTGGCCAGCGTCAGGATCACGTAGCAAAGAATGAAGGTGATGATGAGCGGATTGATCCGCGCCCGCACCCGGGTCTGTAGGTCGCCTTCCGTCTTGAGCACGAGATAGATGGCCCCGTGCATGGCGAACAGCGCCACGGTGGTCACTCCCATCAGCAACGCGTACGGGTTCAGCAACCCCAGGAAGCTGCCCGCGAACTCGCCGTGCGCGTCGAGGGGCACCCCCCAGACAATGTTGCCCATGGCCACCCCGATCAGCAGGCCGGAAAACAGGCTGCCGCCCGCGAAACCGGCGTCCCAGAACCTCCGCCAGCGCGGCGACGGATGCTTGCTGCGGAACTCGATCGCCACCGCCCGGAAGATCAGCGCGCACAGCAGCGCCATGAACGCGAGGTAGAAGCCCGAGAACACCGTGGCGTACACGATGGGGAACGCCGCGAACAGCGCCCCGCCGCCCGTGACCAGCCACACCTCGTTGCCGTCCCACACCGGGCCGATCGCGTTGAGGAAGACGCGCCGGTCCTCATCGCGGTGCACCGCCCACAGGTGCAGCATGCCGACGCCGAGATCGAAGCCGTCGAGGATCACGTAGCCGGCGAACAGCAGACCGACGAGGGCGAACCATACCGTGTGCAGATCGAGCGGGCCGAAGGTCATGACGCACCTCCCGCGGCGGATTTGAAGCCCAGCGCCCATTTGCCCGCCGGCTGCAGATCGCCGTCATCCGGCCCGTGCCGGATCTTGTCGTCGAGCAGGAAGACGAAAACCGCGAACAATAGCAGGTAGACCAGGGTGAACATCGCGATCGACGCCGCCACCTGTCCGGCGGTGACGACCGGGGACAGCCCCTGGAAGGTCCGCAACAGACCGTAGACAATCCACGGCTGGCGGCCGACTTCCGCCGCCCACCATCCCGCCTGGTTGGCAATCTGCGGTCCGAGGACCGAGAACGTCAGCAGCCAGAGCAACAGGCGGGAGCGGTCGAGGCGCCCGCGCCAGAGCGCCCACGCCGCCCAAAGCATCAGACCGATCATGCTGAAGCCGACGGTCACCATCAGATGGAACAACTGAAAACTGAAGTTCACCGGCGGGCGGTCCGCCGGGGGAATGGCGTGGAGACCGGTGATCGGCCTGGCGGCATCCCCGTAGGTCAACCAGCTCAACAGGCCCGGGATCTCGACGTTGAACGCCATGCGTTCGTTCTTTTCGTCGACCCAGCCCACCAGGGAAAGCGGGGCGTGCGCCGCGGTGGCGTAACGCCCCTCGAACGCCGCCAGCTTGGCCGGCTGATCGCGCGCCACCTCGCGCGCGCTCGAGTGCCCGGTCAGGAGCGACCCCAGGGCCGCAACCACCGCCAACGCCAGGCCGACCTTCACCGAGGCCAGGGCGAAGGCGCGGTGCCGGCGCTGCAACAGGTACCAGGCACCGACGCTGATCATCAGCCATGCGCCCGCCTGCCAGGCGCCCATCAGGGTGTGGCTGAGCCGGTCCAGCGACGACGGGTTGAACACCATCGCCCAAAAGCTGGTGATTTCCGCCCGGGCGGCCAGCCCCTGGCCCACGATATGGAAGCCCGCCGGCGTCTGCATCCAGGAGTTGGCCACCACGATCCAGATCGCGCTGAAGTGCGCCCCCAGCGCCACCATGCAGGTGGAGAAGAAATGCACCTTCGGCCCGACCCGGTCCCACCCGAACAGCAGCACCGCGAGGAAACCGGACTCGAGGAAGAACGCGAAGATCCCCTCGGCGGCGAGGGCGCTGCCGAACTCGTCGCCCACATACCGCGAATAGGCCGCCCCCTTGGTGCCGAATTCGAACTCCATGACGATGCCCGTCGCCACGCCGACCGCGAACGTGAGCGCAAAGACCTTGGTCCAGAACCGCGCCATCTGGTGATAGAGCGGATTGCGCGTCTTCAACCACATTCCCTCCACCACGACCAGCAACACCCCGAGCCCGATGCTCAGCGGCGGATAAAGATAATGGAACGCCGCCGTCAGTGCGAACTGGAGGCGCGAGAGCCAGAGCACGTCCATGGCGGTAGGATGGCGCGCGGTGACACGGTGACAAACCGCGCCGACAAGAGTTAACGGATTTTATCGGACCGATTGGCTGAGCTTTTGGCCGGCGCCTGTAGGACTCTCAGGGCCCGCCCCTGCACCAGCGCGCCCGCGATCTTGCGCCGCGCGCGGGTCAGGATGCGATCGAAAGTCTGCCGGGAAACGCCCATCCGTTGCGCGCCCTGGGTATTGTACAGGTCCTCGTGATCGGCCAGCCGGATCGCTTCGAGCTCATCGGCCGCCAGCTCGATCTCGACCAGATCGCGCAGGGGAACGCCCGCCGGCTTGAAATAGGTGGCCGGGGGGCGGTGGGATATGCGACGGGGGCAGAGCGGACGGGGCATGGCCTGGAAAATCGGGACTTGCGACCCCGAATAGTGGGCATATGCTCATAAGGAAGATGCCGCCGCCCGCGCCACGGGTCAAGCTTCCAGACTGCGGACGGTGCGGGTCACACCATGAAGATTGCCCTTCCCCTCACCGCTACCGAGGAATTCTCGCCCCACTACGGGGCTGCCGTTAAATTCGAAGTTTTCGAGGTCGATCCAGCCCACCGCACGGTGCGCCGGCGGATGATCGTGGCTCCACCGGAGGCCGAGCCGTGCGCCTGGCCGCCGCTGCTGCAGGCGGCCGGCGTGAACCTCGTGCTGGCCGGTGGCATGGGGAGCGGGGCGCGGCATCGCATGGCCGAGCACGGTGTCGAGGTTATCGCCGGCATCCAGCCGGCCGCGCCGGATGAGCTGGTGCACGCCTGGCTGCAGGATCGCCTGGTTCGTGGCGACAATTCCTGCGACGGCCGCGGCGCCCACCGGCAGGATGGACAAGGCCACCCCTGCGCTCACTGAGCCCGACGGGAAGCACGCGCGAAGCGAGATGCGCGGAGGCCAGTCATTCCGGCCCGAAAGGGTCCTGGCCGCGGGGTGCCGGCGCTGTCCCGTCTGCCGGCGGGCGCGGCGGAAGCAGCGCGGCGTCGCCTTCTGGCTCGTGCGCCGGGTCGAAAGCCGCATCTGCCCGTTCTGCCGTGCCTACGAGCGCGTCTTTGGCCGGAAGGCGCATGAGCGCCGCGGTCTGGAGTCGCCCTCATCCGGCGAACCGGGTTGAATCCCGGCATCCCCCGCCCCCCAACAATGACTTTGCCATGACCTCCGCGTCTTTCCGCTACCGCCCCATCGGCGTCATTCGCAGCGAACACACCGACCCCGAGGCCACGCCGATCCAGCCCAGATTTGCGGCCGACTGTCGGGGACGCGCCGAGCTCTTTCCCGAATACGCCGAGGGACTCCGGGACGTGGAGGGGTTTTCGCACCTCTACCTCATCTACGCGCTCGACCGCGCCGACCCGCCCCGCCTTCTTGTGAAACCCTATCTGCAGGACGTGGAACACGGCATCTTTGCCACCCGCGCCCCGTGCCGGCCCAATCCCATCGGCTTGAGCCTCGTCCACCTGGTCGGCCGTGAAGGCAATGTGCTGCACCTGGACGGTCTCGACGTGCTCGACGGCACGCCTCTCCTCGACCTAAAACCCTATGCCCCGCGCTATGACAGCGTCGCACACCCGCGGGGCGGCTGGACCGACGAAGTTGACGAATCGACGGCACGCCGGCGGGGTCGACGCCATTACCGCGGATCCAGCGGCCAGTAGCCAGAGGTCGGATGTCAGACGGAAAAGCCGCGCGCCTTCACGGCGTCGGCAGTTTCGCGGGCGAACGCGGGTCCCAATGGGCGCGGATGCCGCCCGTCAGACACGAGGCCTGGAATCCGTTTTGCGCGAGCACCCGGGCGGCGAAATACGCCGTCTTGCCGAGCGCACACACCGTCACGACCGGCCGGTTGCGGTCGAGCTCGCCCAGACGTCCGCGCAGCCCGCCGAGCGGGATGTTGGCCGTCGCTGGCCGCGGCAGGGGATGCGCCTGGACCAGCGGCGGCGGACGCACGTCGAGGACCTGCACGGCAGGATCCTCAGGAAGGTCATCCACCGGGACGGCCAACCCGTCGCGCGCATTGCCGGCCGCAAAGCCCGCCAGGTTCACAATGTCCTTGGCCGCGCCGAACGGCGGTGCGTAGGCCAGCTCCAAGTTGGCCAGATCGTCGATGGTGAGTCCGCCGGCGATGGCCGTCGCCATGACATCCAGCCGCTTGTCCACGCCGTCCAGGCCCGCCGCCTGCGCCCCGAGCACCCGCCCGTTGTCCGGATCCCACGCGAGTTTGAGGATGAGCGGCTTGGCCCCCGGAAAGTAGCCGGCATGGTTGTTGTCATTCACCGTGATCGTCCGGAAGCGCCGGCCGGCGGCGCGGAGACGCTTTTCCGACCAGCCGGTGAGGCCGGCGGAAACGCCGAAAACGCGCACGATCGCCGTACCGAGCAAACCCGGAAACGGCCGCGCGGTTTTGGGGATGAAAATATGATCGGCCGCCAGCCGCCCCTGGCGGTTCGCGGGACCGCCCAACGGCACGCTGACGGGTTCGCCCGTGACCCGATCGACGGACTCGATGGCGTCGCCCGCGGCATAGATGTCGGGATCCGATGTCTGCATGAAATCGTTGACCCGGATGTGGCCGCGCGGGCCGAGGGTCAGCCCGGCGTCGCGGGCCAGCGCGGTCTCGGGGCGGACGCCGATCGAAAGCACGACGAGATCGGCGGCGATCGTGCGACCCGACTGGAGGCGGCAGGTCAGCCCGGCGGCGCCGTCGAAACCCGCGATGCCGTCGCCCAGGATGACGTCGACGCCGTGGCGGCGAAGCTCGTCCTCGATGAGCAACGTCATGGGTCGATCCAAGGGCGGCAGCACCTGGTCGAGCAATTCCACCAACGTCACTTTCCGGCCCAGCCGGACCAGTTGCTCGGCCATCTCCAAGCCGATGAAGCCGGCCCCGATCACCACGACCCGTTCCGCCTTCGCCGCGGTGGTCTTGATCCGATCCATGTCCTGCAGCGAACGCAGGGTGAAGATCCGCGCGTCATCGATTCCGGGCAGCGCGGGTCGCAGCGGCACCGCCCCGGGCGCCAGCAGCAGTTTGTCGTACGGCAGCCACTCCGTCGTGCCGCTGGCCAGCGCCCGCGTCTGCACGCGCTTATTGGCGCGGTCAATCGCGACGGCTTCCGTGCTGGTGCGCACGTCAAGATTCAGCAACGCCCTGAGCGTCTGCGGCGTCTGCACCGCCAGCGCATCACGCTGCCGGATTTCATCGCCGATGAAATAGGGCAGGCCGCAATTGGCGAAGGAGACATCCGGTCCGCGTTCCAGGAGGGTGATCGTGGCCGTCTCGGAGAGACGGCGGGCGCGGGCGGCGGCGGACGCGCCGGCGGCGACGCCACCGACGATGACGAAGCGAAGCGAAGTGGAAGGATCCATGACAGTTCCCTGTTTAAGCCCAGGGTATCGTTGACAGCGGGGGCGTAAAGGGCGTATGCCCAAAACACGCCGCCCCATCGAAACCTGAAGGTGGACTCATGACCGCCATCACCGTTTTGTCCGAAAACACCGCCCGGGGAGCGGGCATCCTGGGGGAGCACGGCCTGGCCTTCTGGATCGACACCGGCACCCACCGGGTGCTGTTCGACACCGGCCAGGGCATGGCCCTGACCCATAACGCCGCCCGGCTGGGCATCGATCTCGCCCAGGCCGATGCGGTTGTGCTCAGCCACGGACATTTCGACCACGTCGGCGGGCTGGAAGCCGCGCGGGCTGCCGCGCCGCAGGCGGCGCTCTATTTGCACCCGTCGGCGGTCGAGCCGAAATACTCCGTGAGCGAACCCGCCGCCGTCCGGCGCGTCAGCATTCCCTATGTCGAAACGGAAGCCTTCCGCCGCGGCGCGCCGCGGGTGGTGGCGACCCGTGCTCCCTCCGAGATCGCGCCCGGGGTGTGGGCGACGGGCGAGATCCCGCGCACCAACGATTTTGAAGACACCGGCGGGCCGTTCTATCTGGACGCCGCCCTGACCACACCCGATCCGCTGCTTGACGATCAGGCGGTCTACCTCCCGACGGCCGCGGGCGTGATCGTCCTTTGCGGATGCGCGCATGCGGGCGTGATCAACACGCTGACGCACGTGGCGCGCCTGACCCACGGCGCCCCCTTGCGCGCGCTCATCGGGGGCCTGCACCTTGAAAACGCGTCGCCGCGAAGAATGGAGGAGACGGTGCGGGCCCTGCACACTTGCGCTCCGCAACAGATAGGCTGCGGCCATTGCACGGGTCTGGCCGCCATCCGGCGCCTGTGGGATGAGTTTCCGCACGCTGGCGTGCCGTTTCATGCGGGCCGGCAGTTTACCTTCTGACCCCGGCGCTCCACCGGGGTAAGGCCGGCGTCTAGGGGCGATCAGTCCCCATGATTTCCGCGCGCCCACCGGGAGCACCCTCGACCCGATCCCGCGCCCCCGGTTGAATGGGACTGGTCGGCCGCCGTGCCGGCGCGGGGGTTCCGCCCGGCGCCGCGCGCCGGCCGGTTCCACCGTGCCCATGCGCCCGCCCGTCTTTCGGATCAGCCGCCTGCAGGCCGGCCTCCCCGGGCCGGGGGCGGTGGCGCTGGCCGCGTTTGCGATCTGCGCGCTCAGCGGGCTCCTGCTGGCAACCGTCTACCGGCCGGACGCCCCCGGGGAATCGCTCGCCCGGTTGCTGATGAAGAACCCCCTCGGGAGTTGGGTGCGCAGCGTGCACTTCTGGTCGGCGCAGGGCTTCCTCGTCGGTGCCTTCCTCCACCTGCTCGGCTGCCTGAGGCGGCGCGAGGAGACTCGAATGACCTACGCGGCCTGGCTGCGGCTGGTCCTCGCCGGGCCCGTGATCCTCTTCGCCCTGCTGTCGGGCTTCATGCTGCGCGGCGACCCCGCCGCCGAGGCCGCCATGGGTGTGTTTCGCAACCTCGTGCGTTTCATCCCGCCGGGGGGTGGCCCGCTCGCCCTCGTTTTGGCGGGCTCCGGACCCGGCCTGACCGTGATCTTCTGGCACCATGCGCTGACGGCCACGGTCGTCCTGGCGATCTTGCTCGGGATGCATTTCCGGCGCGTCGTGCCCGCTCCACGGGCGCTGGGGTGGGTGTTCCTGGCGGTCGTCACGCTTTCCGTCCTGTGGGTTCCCGGTTTGAGCGCCTATCCGCAAGCCCGCGAACCGGCTCCGTGGTACCTCGCCGGCATGCAGGAATTCCTGCAGTGGATGCCGGAACCAGGCCTTGCCGTCGGCCTGGCCCTGATCGCTTTGCTGGTGCTTGCCATTCTGCCCACGCTTTCCGCCCGGCTGCGCCGCCTCACCAAGGCAGGTCTCGCCGGCGCGTTGGTCGCCTACGCCGTCGTCACCGTCGTTGCCCTCGCCCGGCGTACCCCTTCGCCTCCGACCGGTGGACCGGCGTTTGTCTCCGCCCGCCTTTATCTGCCGGTCGGGATGACGCTGCGACAGGCGCCCGTGGCCACTGTCGCCGGCCGGCCCGAGGGTTGCCTGGCCTGCCACCAGGGAATGACCGGGTTCTCCCCGGTGCACAACCCGGCCGTCATCGGCTGCACCTCGTGTCACCTCGGCAATCCTTTCACGCTGGACGCCCGCCTGGCCCACGCGGGCATGACGCTCACGCCGGGAAACCTGTCCGTGGTCCGCGAAACCTGTGCCACCGCCGGCTGCCACGCCGACATCGCCCGACGGGTGCAGGGCGCGCTTATGAACACCATGAGCGGGGTGGCCGCCGTCGACAAAGTCGTCTTCGGAGAAAGCCGGGACCTCGACCATTTCTACGATGTCGCCCGTCTCGACCACTCCCCGGCGGACCGGCACCTGCGCAATCTGTGCGTCTCCTGTCACCTGGGACAGGACAAACGGCAGCCGGCCGCGATCACGCAGCAGAGCCGCGGCGGGGGCTGCTCGGCGTGCCATCTCGATTATGGCCGGGAGGCGTTGGCCGAATTGAACGGGCGCGGCGCAGCCCATCTCCGGAACCAGGCGCCGCAGCACCATCCGGACATCTCCGTCCGGGTGACCGCCGACGCCTGTTTCGGCTGCCACAGCCGTTCGGGCCGGATTTCGCACAACTATGAAGGCTGGCACGAGACACTGCAGGATCCGGCGGCGGCCCAACATACGCCCGGCTGGCCGCAGTAGTACCGGGTCCTGGATGACGCGCGGGTGTTTG
>JBJKRD010000312.1:0-3600 GCA_046704925.1 Opitutaceae bacterium
GCCGAAGCCCGTGCCGCCGTTCCGGTCGGGGCCCCGCGCCCGTCTCGTCGCCTGGCTTCCGGTCGTCCTGCTGGCGACCGCGGTCGGTCGCGCCCGGCCCGCCGCGCCTGACTGGCTGGCCATGGCAGCCGCCCGGCCGGCATCGGTGGCCTACGGCTCCGCCGCGGCGGCCGTGCTGCTCGATGAAAGCACCCTCGACGTCGACGCCTCGGGCCGGTTCCGGACCCGGGCGCGCTGGGCCGTGCGTCTGCTCACCGAGGACGGAAAAAAGTACGCCGTCGCCCGGCTCCATTACGACACCAGCTCCGACCGGGTGCGCTCCCTGCAGGCCTGGCTGCTCCACGCGTCCGGCGAGGTGGTGCCCCTGGGCCGGCGGGCCACCGCCGATCTCGCCGTCTTCGAAAATGCACGCGAGCTGTATGGCGAGGCGCGGATGAAGGTCATCTCGGCGGAGGATGATGCCCGGACCGGCGACATCTTCGCGTGCGAGGCGGTGGTGGAGGAGGATGCGATCACCACGCAGCAGGCCTGGGCCTTTCAGGAGAATCTGCCCGTGGAATACTCGGGCATCACCGTGACCGTGCCGCCGGGCTGGCTCGCCGAAGGCCACGTTTTCAACCATGCCGCGATCCAACCGATCCTTCGGGGCAGGAGCGCGACTTGGGAATTGCGCAGTCTGCCCGCCGCCGAGGACGAGAAACTCGCCCCGCCGCCGAAAGCCTGCCGGCCGTGGCTGGGTCTCGACCTCCGGCCGCCGCCGGCGGCGCGGACGCATCGCCGGGCCTTTGCCACCTGGACCGAGATCTCGGCCTTTTTCAGCCCCAAGTACGAGGCAGCCGCGGCGCCGGACGCGGCCATCAAAGCGCGGGCCGAGGCCCTCGTGGCCGGCGCCACCACGCCGTGGGATCGGGTCGAGCGCCTCTGCCGGTACGCCCAGCAGGTGAACTATATCTCGATCAACATGAATGCCGCCGAGGCCGGCGGCATGGTGCCGCGCCCGGCCGGCCGGGTGTTTGCCTGCAATTACGGCGACTGCAAGGACAAGGCCACCCTGCTGCGCGCGCTGCTGCGGACCCAGGGCGTGGAGTCGTTTGCGCTCGCCGTCGCGGCCGGCGGCGGCCGCTTTGTCAGCACGGACTGGCCTTCGACGACCCAATTCAATCACTGCATTGTCGCCATCCGCCTGGACCCCGGCCGGGAGATCCCGGCGGCGGTGGTGCACCCGAAATTCGGCATCCTGATCCTCTTCGACCCGACCGATCCCTACACCCCGCCCGGCTGGCTGCCGGCGGCGGACTGCGACGGCCGGGGCCTGCTGCTCGCCGGGACGGACGGCGGCCTCATCGCCACGCCGGCACTAAGCCCAGCGCAAAACCGGTTTGAATGGGAAATCTCGGCGCGGCTCTATCCCGACGGATCGATCACCGGCTCCCTCCGGGAGACCTGCCGGGGCCAGGCGGCCGCCGAAGCCCGCGCGGAATACCGGACCGATTCCGCGTCGGAATACCGGAAGCACATCGAAGCCCGACTCGGCCGAACCCTGCCGGCCGGACGCGTGTCCCAACTGGAGCCGCGCGACGATTTCGCCGAGGCCCGGTTCTCGCTCGCGGCGGAATTCGCCTCTCCCGCCTATGGGAAACCGATTCGCGACGTGTTGTTCGTCTTCAAGCCGGTCCTCATGGCCCGCCGCGCCGATCTGGTCCTGAAGCAGGGCCCGCGCACCAGCCCCGTGCTGGTTCCGGCCGGATCATTTTTCGAACACAGCCGGATCGTCCTGCCCCCGGGATTCGGCATCGAGGAACTGCCCGCCGCCGTGACGCTGGAGGCGCCGTTCGGCCATTATTGCGAACGCGTGGAAGCGGTCGACGACCACCAGGTGGCCGTCGAGCGGTCCCTGGAGCTCTCGACCGCGGTCATCCCCGCCCCGGACTACGAATCAGTCCGTTCGTTCTTCGACAAGATGCTGCAAGCCGAGCAATCGCCGGTCGTGCTGCACCGCCGGTAGCGCCCGGCGACGACGCACGGCCGTCACCGCCAGTGCGGGCGCCGGTAATTGTAACCGCCGCGGCGATGGACCCAGCCGCCGTCCACGTAGACGTGGAATCCGGGCGGCGGAATCGCCCAGAACCCGACGATCCAGTTGTAGCCGTAGCCGTTCCAGTTCCAATACCCCGGGACCCACACCGCCGCCGGGTTGGGCTGGGGGGAAACCGGCGCCGGCGCCGGGGCCGTGGCCGGTTGCGGCGGGACCGACGCCATCGGTTGCCCGTAGATCGTGCCGTTCTGGTTGTCGACGGCGTTGCCCAGCGTGCCGCCGGCGACCGCGCCCGCCAGCCCGCCGACGAGCGCCCCGGCGAAGCCGTTGTGGCCGCGGCTGTTGTTGCCGATGATGGCTCCCGCGAGCGCCCCGAGGGCGCCGCCCGCGACGGCGCCTTGCTGGGTATTGGGGCCGGTGCCAACGCAGCCGGCGAGCGCCGTGCAGAGGAGAAGGATCGTGCCTTTGATCTTCCAAGTCATGGAGTTCATGATGACAGATTTGGATCGCTGGATTGAGAACTTGTTCACTGTCTCCGGGAATTAGAGACGTTTCAAAGGGCGATGGGATACAGGCCCGCGCCCGGAATGCGGGTTTGCCGCCGCGGCGGAGGGGTCCCCGGGATTCAGTGGCTCCGTCCGCCCGACAGCACCGCATGGGCATCGGGGAGGTCGGCGCTGGTCCAGCCGCCGCCGAGGGCCGCGATCAGGCCGACGCTGGCCAGGAGCCGGTCCTGCACGATGGTCAGGGCGGAGATGCGGCTGTTCAACTCGGCCACCTGGGCCGCCGCCACCGTGGTGAAGTCGACGGTGCCGGCGTTGTATTCGTTGACGGAGATGCGGGCCGCCTCCGCCGCCTCCGCCACCGCCGCCTCCTGCACCTTCACCTCCTCGCCGAGGACGCGCAGGCTGGCCAGGTCGTCCTCCACCTCCTGCAGCGCGCCGAGCACGGTCTGCCGGTAGTTGGCCACGCTCCCGTCATAGGCCGCCCGGGCCGCCCGCACCTCCGCGCTCCGCTGGCCCCAGTCGATCAGCGCGTCCGCCGCCTGGGCGCCCAGCGACCAGAAGCGGTTCGGCGCGGTGATCAGCCGGTCCAGCATCGAGCCCTGGAATCCGCCGGCCGCGGAAATCGTGAGGTTGGGAAACCAGGCCGCCACCTGGATGCCGATCCGCGCGTTGGCCGCGGCGACCTGGCGTTCCGCCTCGGCCACATCGGGCCGGCGCTCCAGCAGACTCGACGGGACCTGCACGGGAATGTCCGGCAGGGTCAGGGCCAGGCCGTCGCGCGGCGCGATGGTCAGCTCGGCCGGCGCGCGGCCGGTGAGGACCGCGATGGCGTGCTCGTACTGGGCGCGCTGGACGCCGACGGCGATGAGCTGCGCCCGCGTGTTGTCGAGCTGGGTCTGGGCCGAGACCACGTCGCTGCGCGCCGCCACGCCGGCGTTGTACCGGTTTTGGGCGATTGTCAGGGTGCGGCGGTAGGCGTCCACGGCGCCGGCCAGCAGGTGGCGCCGTTCGTCGAGCACCCGCAGGGCGATGTAATCCTGGGCCAGCGCGGCCTGCAGC
>JBJKRD010000313.1:0-4095 GCA_046704925.1 Opitutaceae bacterium
CTGGGCGCGGCCTTGGCGGCGGGCTGGGCGCCGGAGAGCCGGGCGAGCACCGGGGCTGCGACCGTTGGGCAGGCGGTGACGATTTCGGTCACGGCGGAGGGCACGGCGCCATTCGCTTATCAATGGCGGAAGGATGGGGCGGATATCGCCGGAGCGACGTCGGGCTCCTATGCCATTGCCAGCGTGCAGGCCACGGACGCGGGCAGCTACACGGTGGTTCTGTCGAACGCCGCGGGGTCGGCCACCAGCGATGTGGCCACGCTGACCGTGAGCGATCCGGCGGGAGCGACGAGCGGCGCGGGCGTCACCGACGGATCGGGCACCACGAGCGGGTCGGGCAGTGACACCACGTCAGGCGGTACGAGCACCTCGGGGGACACGACGACGTCGGGCGGTACGACCACTTCAGGGGGCACCACGACGACGGGTGGTACGGGTACATCGGGCGGGACCGACAGCACCGGAGGCACGACCGGGCCATCCGGAGCGGCGGCCACGGCCTTGTTTGTGAGCCCGGTCAACGTGGCCAAGGATTCGTCCGGCAACCTCTATGTTGCGGATATGTCCGCCAACACGATCTTGAAAGCCACCCCCAACGGGGTGCTCACCACCTTTGCGGGCAAGACGGGAGTCGTGGGGAGCAGCGACGGCGTCGGCACGAGTGCGACCTTCAACCAGCCGAGCGGCCTGGTGGCCGACAGTTACGGCAATCTTTATGTCGCGGACTCGGGTAACGGCACGATCCGGAAGATCGGTCCGGATGGCACCGTCACCACGCTGGCGGGATCGGTCCCCAACCGCGGCAACCGGGACGGCACCGGCAGCAATGCGTGGTTCTCCTCGCCGAATGGCATCGCGATCGACGCGGCGGGCAACCTCTACGTCACCGACAGCTACAATGCCACCATCCGCCAGGTGACGCCATCGGGGGCGGTGACCACGCTCGCGGGCACGGCGTTGAGCCGCGGTGACACCGACGGGACGGGATCCGCGGCGTTGTTCAACAACCCGACCGGGATTGCCGTGGACGCGAACGGCAACATTTACGTGGCTGACACCTACAACGACACCATCCGCAAGATTACGGCCGGGGGCGTCGTCACGACGTTGGCGGGGTCGGCCGGCATCAGCGGCGCCAACGACGGCGCCGGCATGTATGCTCTGTTCAACCAGCCTTCCGGTGTCGCCGTGGACGGTATCGGCAATCTCTACGTGGCCGACACGGCCAACGGCACCATTCGCATGGTGACGCCGGCCGGGGTCGTGGGCACGGTGGCCGGCGTCGCCGGCATCGCCGGATGGAAGGATGGCGCTGGTGCCGGCGCGCTGTTCAACCAGCCCCACGGGCTGATCGTCGACTCGGCGGGCAACGTTTTTATCGCCGATACCGGTAACGCAGTCATCCGGGAGATCGGCCTGGGTGCGGTGGTCGCCACGGTTGCATTGACCACGAGTTCCTCATCCTCCACCAGCGGCACCTCGAGCACGACCACCGATACGACGACGGCCACCGGCGCGGCCGCAGCTGCGGTTTCCGGCGGTGGCGGAGGAGGTGGTGGCGGGGGTGCGATGGAAGCCTGGTTTGTGCTGGCCATCGGCCTGCTGGGTGCCAGTCGCTGGCTGGGGCGAAAGCCGGAGTGATCCGGCGACTCCGCCCGACGCCAGTAACCGTTGCACATTCTGGAGGGCCCGGCGCTCTCCGGGCCGGCCCTCCAAGAGCCCGAATCAGAAGCCAGGAAGCCGCGAGGGCGGGTTTCCTGGCTTCATGACTTCGGAATCACGACCAAGCGGCTCACCCGGAGGACTTCGGCGAGCTCAGTCGAGCCGTTCGCCCTCCAAATCCGGATCTCGCAAGGTTGAGAGCGAGGCCGGCCGGCCCGCGCGGGGCCGAATGGGGCCGTCGCCGCGGCGGGGTGGTCCGGCGGCGACGGGGCGCACCGCCCTCCACGCACGGACCGCTTCCAATGCCCTTTACTCTTTTTCCTGGCCGGGCTTCGCGATTCCGAGCTTTTCCATGAGCTCGTAGAAGGTCGGCCGGCTGATTCCCAGCTCGCTCGCTGCGGCGGTTATCTTGCCGGAATTTCGCTTCAGGGCCTGCTGGATCATCTCCCGTTCCAAAGCCTCGCGGGCCTCCTTGAGCGACACCCCGCGCGGCCCGGTTCCGGCCTGGCCAAGTTCGAGGTCCTGGACCGCGAGGCGTTTCTTCTCGCTCATGATCACGGCCCGATTGACGCGATTTTGCAGCTCGCGCACGTTGCCCGGCCAGGAATGGTGGCGCATGGCGTTCACCGCGTCCGGCCCGAAGACGAGGCCGGCCTTGTTGTTGGCCGCCGCGAAACGCTGCAGGAAAGCCTGCGCCAGCAGGAGGATGTCGTCGTCCCGATCGCGCAGCGGCGGGAGGACGATCTGCACCACCGCCAGGCGGTAGTAAAGGTCCTCGCGAAACGTGCCGTCGCTCAATCCCTTCTTCAGATCGGCGTTGGTCGCGGCGATGATGCGGGTGTCCACCTGGATCTCCTGCCGTCCGCCGACGCGTTCGATGCGCTGCTCCTGGAGGAAGCGCAGGAGTTTGACCTGGAGGGGCAGGGGAATCTCGCCGATCTCGTCGAGAAAAAGGGTGCCGGCGTTGGCGTTTTCGATGCGGCCCTTGCGCTGCACATGGGCGCCGGTGAACGCGCCCTTTTCGTGCCCGAAGAGTTCGCTCTCCAAAAGCGTTTCCGGAATCGCGCTGCAATTGATGGCCACAAACGGCCCGTCGCGCCGGGCGCTTCGCTGGTGGATCGCCTGCGCGGCCATCTCCTTGCCCGTGCCGCTCTCGCCCAGGATGAGCACGGGCGCTTCGGTCGTGGCGACCTTGCGGATCGCCTCGAACACCGTCTGCATGCGCGCGCTGCCGCCGAGCATGCCCTCGAAGGTGTCGCCCTTGAGCCGCTGTTGCAGGTCGCGGAATTCCCGTTCGAGCCGGGCCACGTGAAAGCAGCGTTTCAGCAACAGCTTCAACTCGTCCATCTCGACCGGCTTGCCGAGAAAATCGTAGGCCCCCGCGCCCACCGCCCGTAACGCCACCTCCTTTTCCCCTTGTCCGGTGATGACGATGATCTTGGCGAGGCTGTCCAGGCCCAGAAGCTCGGACAGGGCCGCCAGGCCCTCTTCGGGCGTCCCGGGATGCGGGGGCAGGCCCAGATCGAGGAGCACTGCCATCGGATGGGCGCCTTGGAATGCGTCCACGGCGGCGGGCCGGTCGCCAGCCAGGAGGATCTCATAATCGGACCCCAACGCCCACTTCATCTGCGTCCGGATTTCCTCGTCATCGTCGACAATCAACAGGGTGGGTTTCATGCGGTGGTAGGGAATCTCTCCGGGCGCAGGCCGGGAGGTCGGTCCGATGCAAAGTCAGACGGCGTGGGCTGCCAGTCGATGCTGACTCCTTGCCGAAAGGGCTCAAGTCGGTACGGTTCGGCGGCCCATGGCATTCGGGGGCCCAAGGTTGTCGAGCGGTGAGAGCAGAGCGCCTTGAGCAAAGCGCCACGCGTCAAGGGGTCCCAAGTCGGAGGTCGGCGGTCGATTCCGGCCTATTGTTTGGCCCGGTGCTCTCGGCCTATCGACCTCCGACGATGGTCGATCGCACCTGTCGGCCAAAGTCCCGCGCTTGCGGGACGAAGGCCGAAGCAACCTTCCCACTGGAGCGAACGGTAACCTTCGACTTGGAACGTGCGAACTTCGCCTTGGGATGCCCCCGGGGCCGGCCGCCGTCACCCAAACCTTACTCCTTGCTCCTTACCCCTTAAACCGGTTTGCCCGCCGCCGCGACTCCGCGCAACGGCAGGAAGTCCTGGAAGGTCGTCCCCTGGCCCGGCTCGCTGGTCACAACGATCGGCCCGCCGTGCGCCTCGACGATCATCCGGCTCTGAAACATGCCGCTGCCGAGTCCGTGCTGCTTGGTCGTCTGGAAGGGGCGAAAGAGCGAACGCCGGAGGAACTCGGCGCTCATCCCGCAGCCGTTGTCCGCGACCGTGAGTACCGCCCAGCCGTCGCTCCGACTCGTGCCGATGCGGACGCGGCCGTTGTCGGCCACGGCTTCCATGGCATTCAGCA
>JBJKRD010000314.1:0-3474 GCA_046704925.1 Opitutaceae bacterium
TTTACCGCCGGCGACGCGCAACCGTACTCATCCAAATTTGATTTTGCCCTGCAGAACCTGGGGGTGGGTTCATTTTTCCGGATCGACCACCCGGGCCGGGAACCGACGCTGGACGGACGCTTCGACCTGCAGGGACACGCCGCGGGCACGGGGGTTTCGCCGGCCGACCTGCTGCGCCGCACCGACGTGGATGTCGTGCTGCAGAGCCGCAAGGGCGTCTCGCGCCTGCTGCGGCCGTTGCCGCCGCCGCCGCCGTCCGGGATTGTCGGCGACGCCGCCCGCCTGATCAACCGCATTGGGGAGAAGGTGGGGAGTCTGGTATCCACCGACGTGGCGGACGAGATCGCCGGCATGATCGGCAACCTGCCGTACGATCAGGTCAGCGCGCGGCTGTCGCCCGATCGGGCGCTCGATCTTCAGGTCAGGGATTTCGCGCTGGTGTCCCCGAACGTGCGCTTGCAGGGCGACGGGGTGATCCGGCACGAACCGGGGAAGAGTCTCCTCGATGCGCCGCTGCGGTTGACGCTCACCATGAGCGTGCGGGGCGGGGTGGAGGCCACGATCACCGGCGCGAAGCTGCCGATTCTGGCCGGCGGGCGGGACGCCCTGGGCTACCTGAAGCTGAAGGAGCCGTTTGTGGTCACCGGCACCCTGGCCCGGCCGGATCCGTCGCAGCTCTATACGAACATCGGCAGTTCCTCGATCCTGAACCGGCTGCTGCATTAGCGGCGGATCGTTCGCACGGACGGATTGGCGCCGACCCGCCCCGGCCGGTCCGCCGTCGTCCCGCCGGTGCGGGACGGTGGCGGACGCATCGGGCACCCCTCTCCAGAGGGGACTTCGCAAGCGACAAGCCAGATCCCCTCTGCCAAGAGGGAGCCTGGCGGCCGAAGCGCTTGGGCGAAGGCTGGTGGCGTTCTGCCGGAAGGCAGAACGACGGGGTGTGTGGTTTGACGATGGGTCAGTGAGAAACTCGCGGGTCACGGCGGTCTGAGCCGATCGGTCGCCGTGGTGGTCCCGGCCGGCTATCTCCGCGGAGCTCTTTGCCCTGGCGGCCGGCGCGACGGCGGAGGCTTTGGGGCCCGCGCAAAAACACGATGGCCCGCCCTGGTTTTGGCGACGGCGGCGCCCCGGAGGAAAGTCGATCTTCTCCTTGGTCCGGCAACGCCGGCTAATGCCCGCGACCGGGCGAAAAACAGACTTTCGCCTTGCCTGCACCTCCGGCAGCGTCGACCGTGTTTGTTCCCCGGAATCCGGCTTTTTACCCCCGGGACGTCTGCCAACGATCTGCTTATGAACTCGTATCAGCCTGCGGACATTCGGAACTTTGCCATCGTGGGTCATGCCACCTCGGGCAAAACCATGCTGGCGGAGTCGATGCTCATGTGCGGGGGGGCCATCCACCGCATGGGCGGCATCGTGCAGGGTTCGACGGTGTCCGATTATCACGTCGGTGAGCAGCAGCGCCAGATTTCGATCCATGCCACGCCCCTCAGCCTGGAGTGGCAGGGGCGCCGGCTGAACGCAATCGACACGCCGGGCTACCTGGATTTCAGCAGCGAGGCCCTGAATGCGCTGCGGGTGGTCGACTTCGCCCTGGTGGTGATCCACGCGAATCACGGGATCGGCGTCGGCACCGACATGATGTGGGATTACGCCACCGAGTTCGGCATCCCGAAGATGATCGTGATCAATGCGCTCGACAAGGAGAACGTCGATTTCGACCTGCTCGTCGAGGAGATCCGCGAACGGTTCGGCCCCCAGGTGTTTCCCATGCAGGTGCCGGTGAATCCCGGCCCCGGGTTCAACCAGGTGCTCGATGTGCTGCGCAGCGAAGTCTGCACCTACGCCGCCGACCGGACCGGCAAGTATGTCGAGGCGCCGGCGGAAGGCGTGTGGAAGGAGCGGGTGGAGGTCCTCCACAAGGAGCTCATCGAGCATATCGCGGAGTCCGACGACGCGCTGCTGCAGAAGTACTTTGACGAAGGCAGCCTTTCGGAGGAAGTCATGCGCACCGGCATCCACCCGGCCGTGCAGAAGCAGATCTTCATTCCCCTGTTCTGCATCTCGGCGGAAAACAATGTCGGCGTCTCCCGGTTGCTCGATTTCATCGCCCGCTTCGGCTGCTCGCCGGCCGACCGCGCCACGGTTGACGCCACGGATTCCGCCGGGGAGCCCTGCCAGGTCAGCCTGACGGGCAAGGTACCCGTCGCTTTTGTCTTCAAGACCATGTCCGATCCGCTGAGCGGGGATCTCTCGCTGTTCCGGGTCTATTCCGGCGACGTCCACACCGGCATGGATCTTTACAACAGCGACCGGCGGATCACGGAGCGGATCGGCCAATTGTTCCGGCTGAACGGCAAGACCCGGACGCCGGCGGAGGTGCTGGCCGCCGGCGACATCGGGGCCGCGGTAAAACTCAAGGATACCCACACAGGCAACACACTGTGCGAAGGCAAGAACGCGGTGGTGTTGCCGAAGGTCAAATACCGCACGCCGTACACCCAGGCCGCGCTGCGGCTCAATTCCCGCGGCGAAGAAGACAAGCTGGCCGCCGGCCTCGCGTCGCTCCACGAGGAGGACCCGGCGTTCGAGTCCCATGTGGACGGGGAGCTGCACCAGACGATCATCGCGGCGCAGGGCGAGCTGCATCTGGAGGTGCTGTTCGAACGGCTGAAGCGGCGCCAGAAGATCGACATTGAGCTCATCCCGCCGCGCATCCGCTTCCGCGAGACCATCCGCACGCGGGCGGAGTCGAAATACCGGCACAAGAAGCAGACCGGCGGCGCGGGGCAGTTCGCCGAGGTGTGGATGCGCATCGAGCCGGCGGCGCGCGACAGTGGCGTGGAGTTCACCGAGTCGCTCAGCGGCCAAAACGTCGACCGGGTGTTCGTGCCCTCGGTGGAGAAGGGCGTGAACACCGCCTGCTCCGAGGGCATTCTCGCGGGTTACCGGGTGGTGGACGTGAAGATCGATTTCTACGACGGCAAGATGCACCCGGTGGACTCGAAGGACATCGCCTTCCAGGTCGCCGGGTATTTCGCCTTCAAGGAGGCCTTCACCAGCGCCCGGCCCTGCCTGCTGGAGCCGATCCACGAGGTGGAGATCCGCGTGCCCGACGACTGCCTCGGCAAAATCGTCGGCGACCTCTCGGGCCGTCGCGGCAAGATCCAGGGCATGGACAACGCCGGCCGCCTGCAGGTGGTGCGGGCGCTCGTGCCGGCGGCGGAGCTGTATCACTACGGCACGGCGGTGCGCTCGCTCACGGGCGGCCGCGGCCTGCACTCCGAGAAGTACAGCCACTACGAGGAGATGCCGGCGCAATTCGAGCGCAAGGTGGTCCAGCTGGCGAAGGCGGCCAAGGCCGCCGCGGCCGCGGCGCACTAACGACGGCGCGCGGCGGGAGCCAGCCCTGCGGTCGGTCCGACGACCGGACAGGGCAGCCAAGGATGGCTGCGCTACGGCGGATCGTGG
>JBJKRD010000315.1:0-7992 GCA_046704925.1 Opitutaceae bacterium
TCCGCTGGCAATGCGATCCCCGGGCCATGCCTGCGACCTTTGCCCGGATGGGCGCCGTACTTTACGCCGCGCGCTTCCTCCGGGCCATTCTCTGCGGACGCGGCGAGCCGGTGCGGCGCCGGGCGGACCGGGCGGTGCTGGCCAGGATCGGTCTGAACGAGACTGAATTGCTGGGCCTGCTGCCGGAGCTGCACGAGCAGCTCTTTCTGGCGGCGCATTTGACCGATCCGAAACCGGCCGAAGTCGTCTGAGGCGCGTACGCCCGGCGGGCGGGACGAAGGCGGCGGCGCGCCGCCGGGTCATTGCAGGAGTCGCAGGACGGCGTCGGGGGCGACGTTGGCCTGCGCCAGCATGGACGTCGCCGCCTGGGCGATGATGTTGTACTTGGCGAGTTGCGTGGACTCGTGGGCGACGTCGACGTCGCTGATCTGCGAAATGGCGGACTGGAGATTCTGACTCTGCACCTGCACCGTCGAGGCGGCCAGTTGGAGGCGCGACTGCGCCGCGCCGAGCGACGCGCGGCCGGCGGCGAGCTGCTGGATGGCGTCGCGAAGGGTGCCGCCCGCCGCGGGGTCGGTGACGCTCAGGCCATAGGCGCCGGAACCGTCCTGTTGGATGAGGGCGAGGAGGGCCCCGGTCCGCAGATTGGTCGGGGGGATGGTCATGGCCTGGCCGGGGGTGTCGCCGAGGGTCACCTGGTAGCCGGTGGGATTGGGACCGAACAGGGCGACGCCGTTGAAGGTGCCGAGCGGTTCCGCGACGTCGGTGGTGCCGCCGATTTCGGCGGTCGTCCCGCCGATGGTGGCGCGCAACTGGTCCTGGAGGCCCTGGAATTCGTCCTCGTAGAGGGCGAGGTCCGAGGGACTCTTGGTCGGATCCGTGGCCATGGTCGCCAGTTCGCTCAGGCGGGAGAGCAGGTCGTCCATGCTGCTCATCATCCCGTCGGCCGCCTGGCTGAACGAGACGGCGTTCTGGATGTTGGTGGCGGCGGCGCCGAGACGCTGATTCTGCGCCCCGAGCTTCTGCGAAACCCCGAGGCCGGCCGGGTCGTCCGCGGGCTGGACGATCCGGGAACCGGAGGACAGGCGCTCGAGGGAGCGGCCGAGGAGCTGCTGCGCGCGGTTGAGATCGAGGGCGGTCGCCAGGGCCGGGACATTGGCATTGAGGGAGCTCATGGAAGGGGGGGGGTCGGGGGCGGGGGACGGGAGAGGGGGGGCAGGCCGAGGGTCGGCAGTTGCTGCCCGGAATGCGTCCGCAGCGCGGCGGCCTCGTTGGAGCTGGCGATTTCCGCCAGGACCTCCTTGCGAAAGACCGGAATCTCGCGCGGCGCCTCGATGCCAAGCTTGACCGTGTCGCCGTCGATCCGGGTGATGCGGATCTCGATCTGATCGCCGATGACGATCGACTCGTTGACCTTGCGGGAAAGGATGAGCATGGCGCGGCGGGCTTAGGCGGCGCCCGGGGCCGCGGATGAGGCGAGCAGGGGATGGCGGGGGGTGTAGCGCGCGTGATTGGCCAGCACCACCTGTTTGCCGACGCCGGTGCGCCGGTTGATGATGACGGGACCGACCAGGTTGACCGTGGCCCGTTCGGGCCGGGCCGGGTCGAGGCAGACGATGTTCAGCACCATCGCGTCCGCGGGACCGGTGAGGCCGAGGGCGGCGGCATCCTCATCGAAGATCTCGGGTTCGTAATCGGCAATCACGCCCCGCGGTTCGATGACGACGAAGTTGAGGGGGTCGGGCCCGTGCAGCCGCATCCAGAGGAAGGGAAGCTGTTCGGGCAGATAGACCAGCTCCAGGCGCTGGTGGCGTGGAAAACCGATGAGCCCGGCGGGGAGCCGCACCTCGTTGGCGGGCTGGCTGGGTGCGGGGACTTCCGGCGGGGAGGCGAGGGCGACTTTCATGGGGAGGATCACGGCAGATAGTCGAGCAGCGATTTGCTCATGAGGCTGGCGGTGGCCTGGAGCGAGGCTTGGTAGGCGATCTGCACCTGGTTGTATTTGACGATCGCGGTGCTCAGATCCACGTCGGCGTCGGCGGAGATCAACTGCTGCAGGTCGGTCGCGCGCGTCTGCTGTTGATCCTGGTTCAACTGGATGCGCATCTGGATCGCACCCTGGTCGCTGATGCCGTTGATCAGGGTGTTTTCGGTGGTGAGCAGGCCGTTCTGGACGCCCGCGACAGCCGTCGAATCGTTGGCTTGGAGGGCGTCGCGGAGGGCGACGAGGTGGTTGAGAAAATCGGCCACGCCCTGGTTGGTCGCGCCGGTGGTGGACGGGGAGATGGCGGCCGTGCCGGACAGGGGGATCGGAGCGGAGGCCGTGTTGCCCGCGTAGGTGACCGCCGTGATCCGGCCGTTGCTGTCGCGCGTGACCTGGTAGGGTGCGGCGTCGACCGCGGTGCCGGCCAGCAGATAATCGCCGCGCAACTGGGAGTTGGCCGACTGCACGGCCTGTTCCAGCAGCTCGTTCACCTCGGTGGCGTAGGCGGCGGCCGAGTCCGCGCTCTGGGTGCTCGAGCCGAGGGTCCCGATCTCCGTGGCCCGGTCCGAGACGGATTTGAGGCTCTGCAGGGCCGCGGTCGAGGCCTGGCTGATGTCGAGGGCGCGGGCGGCGTTTTGCTGGTATTGCGCGAGGTTCGCGTTCTCGGCCTGGAGATTGAGCAGGCGTCCCATCGCCGCGGGGTCGTCGGCCGGCTGGACGACCCGCTGGCCGGTGGACACCTGGGTCTGCAGGCGGGACATCCGGGTATTCAGATCCCCGATCTGCTGGAGGGCGACGTCGGTGGCGGTGCTGGTGGCGATACGCATGGTGGAACCGGTCAGGTGATGCCAAGTCGGTTGACGACCTGGTCGAGGAGCGTGTCGATGACGTTGATGAAACGGGACGAGGCCTGGAAGGACCGCTGGTACATCAGCAGGTTGGTGGTCTCCTCGTCGAGATTGACCCCGCTGACGCTTTCGCGCTGGGCCTGCACGACATTCTGGACGGCGGTCTCGTTGTCGACGCGGGTGTTGATGCCGGCGAGCTCCTGGCCGAAGCTGCTGACCACGCCCGCGTAGTATTGGGTGAAGGTGCCGTCGATGGCATCGCCGGCGGCGGTGGCGAAGGTTTGACTGGCCAGGCCGGCCACCGCGAGGGCGATGGTGTTGTCGCCGGCCGGGCCGCCGTCGCTGGCCTTGAGATTGGCCGCCGTGATGGCGGGATCGAGCCGGATCGTCGCGGCGGTCGTGCCGGCGGCGGCGAAGAAATCGCCGGTGGTGCCGGTCGGGTTGTAGGCGGCGTTCACCGAGGTGACCAACTGCCCGGCCAGCGCGTCGAGCTGGTCGCGCAGGTTCTGGATGGCGCCGTCGCGCACCGCGACGGCGCCCTGGATGGTGCCCCCGGTCGGGGCCAGCGTGGCCCCGCCGGCGGTGAGGTTGGTGCCGTCGAAGGCGACCGAATTGGTGACGACCGCATTGTCGACCAGAACGACATCGGCGCCGCCGGCGTCCTGGGCGACGATCTGGATCTGGCCGTTGCCGCCGCTGGCCGGCTTGGTTTCGAAGGACATCTTGGCGGCGAGCTGCTCGATCGCCTGCTGCCGCTGGTCGCGCAGGTCGACCGCGGAGCCGGGCTGATTGCCCTCGAAACGGGCGATCTGCCCGTTGAGGGTGGCGATGGTGGCGAGCAGGGTGTTGACCGAATCGGTGTCGGTTTGCGCCTGGGCCGTGAGATCGGCCTGGACCTGGGTGAGGTTGCCGTCGACCTGCTGGAAGGTGTCGGTGAGGATGCCGGCATTCTGGAGCAGCGTCTGGCGCTCGCCGACGTCGGTCGGACTGGCGGCAAGGCTCTGGAAGGAGGCAAAGAGGCTGGTCAACTGGTCCGAGAGTCCCGTGGCGGACGACGCGTCGGTGCTGGAACTGCCGGCGGTGCGGTCGATGCTTTCGCCGAGGCCGGCTTGGGTTCGCTGCAGCGCCTCCTGCTGCGTCTGCAGGCTGCTGCTGATCGAGATCTCCTTGGCGACCTGCTGGTCCAGGAACGCATCGCGCAACTGGGTGACCGCCTTGGCGGTGAGGTCGAAGCTCACCGTGCCGACCGAGGTCTGGACGAGGGCGCCACTCCCAAAGACGATTCGTTCGCGCGCATAGTCCGGGTTGTTGACGTTGGCGAGGTTCTTGCCGGCGATCTGAATGGCGTAGCTTTGGGCACCGAGGGCGGTCGCGCCGCTGTTCAGGCTGCTGAAAAGGGACATGGGCGGGGTACTCCGTGGCTGGGGATGGGCAAAGGGAGCGGCTCAGCACGCCGCCAGGCGTCCGGGTTTGGCCCCGGACGTGGCGGGCCGGACCTGTCCGCTGACGGAATAGGTGGGATTGAACCGGCCCGGACAGATCTGGCGCAGAAACTCCTGCTGCATCTGGTAGGCCCGGGCAAACAGCTCGTGGTTCTGGCGGGCGAACCGGCGGGTGAGGTAGATCAGGCGGTTGATCTCGCCCACGAGGGCCTCGAGCAGCGGCCGCGCCGGGGCCTCGACCTTGGACAGCAGGGATCGGATGGTCGCGTCGGGGGCGCAGCCTTGCGCCGTGGCAAAGGCGCGGAAGTTTTCCTCGCGACGCCGGCGGGCGGGGTCCGCGGTCCCGGTCGCCCCATACACGGCGGTGGCCAGCTCGGGAAGCCGGTCCGTGTTCCGGAGAAAGAGGCAGGTTTGCTGCTCCTGGAGCAGGTGAAGCAGGCTGCCGTATTGCTCCAGTTCGGAACGCAGGCAATCGACGAGAATTTCCCAGGTGGTTTTCATGACTGACCGGGGTTGATCAGGCCTTGGGCGGCCCGTTGCGGGTGGGCGAAGGTGGGGGGGCGGGTGCCGCGGTGGGCGGCGAGAGTTGCTGCTCGATGACGCGGGCCAGGCCGAACCCGGAACCGCCGCTGAGCTTCTGGGCGAAGGCATCCGTCAGGAAGAAGCCGTACACGCCGCCCGGATCGCCGGGCAGGGAATCCAGCACCGGGGCCAGCAGCTGGCGGAGCAGGATGGCCTCGAACTGCCGGGCCACCACCTGGCGTTGCTGCGCCGGCGGCAGCCGGTTCATCGTCTCGGCGAAACGCGGCGAGTCGGCGGGAGGCAGCGCGGCCGTGATGGCGCCCACGTTCATGGTCAGTTGATGATGAGATCGGCCTGCAACGCCCCGGAACGCTTGAGGGTCTGGAAGATGGCGGTCATTTCGCGCGTCGAGACGCCGAGGGCGTTCAGCGCGGCGGCCAGCTTCTCGATGGTGGGGGAGTCGTCCACGACCTTGAAGCCGCCCTTCACCTCGGTGACGGCGGTGGACGTGCGCGGCACGACCGTGGTCTGGCCGTTGCTGAACGGGGCGGGCTGGCTGACCACGGGCGAGGAGCTGATGGTGATGGTGAGGGAACCCATGCTGATCGCGACCTGCGAGATGCGCACGGTCGACGTGGCGACAATGGTGCCCGTACGCTCGTTGATGACGACGCGGGCGACGGAGTCCGGATCCATCTCGAGCGCACCCACGTCGGCCAGGAAATCGACCTCGTGGCCGCGGAAGTCCGCCGGGACGTGCACCGTGACGGTGGCGGCGTCCAACGCCTGGCTGGAGCCGGCGAAAGTCGCGTTGATCGCCCGGGCCATGCGCGACGCGGACGTGAAATCGGGGTTCAGCAGCAGCAGGTTCATCGTCTGCTGGCTGACGAACGAGGCCGGGATCTCCCGCTCCACGATGGCCCCGTTGCTGATCGTGCCGACGGTGGGGTGGTTCTTTTGCACGGTGGCGCCGCCGGGACCGCCGGTGCCGCCGAGAAACCCGCCGACGGCCACGGGCCCCTGCGCCACGGCGTAGACCCGGCCGTCCGCGCCGAGGAGCGGAGTCTGCAGCAGCACGCCGCCCTGGAGGCTCTTGGCATCGCCGATCGACGCCACCACCGCGTCAATGCGCGAACCGGGGCGGAGAAAGGCCCCGATGTCCGCGGTGATCATGACGGCGGCGGAATTCTTCACCTTGATCTGGTCGGCGGGGACCGACACCCCGAAACGCTGCAGCACGTTGGCCACGCTGCGCAGCGTCGAGGCGGCGTTGCTGTCGCCATCGCCCGCCAGGCCGACCACGAGGCCGTACCCGACGAGTTGATTGTCGCGCCCGCCCTCGACCATCGTGAGGTCCTTGATGCGCGCCGCCACGGCGAGGGCCGGGGCCAGGAGCAGGACGCCACCCAGGAACCAAAGAGTCTTTTGCCACCTCCGTGTCACGAAACCTCCGGGTCAAAAGGGTCGCAGCCTCTCGTAAAGCCGGCTGAGCCAGCCGCGCTTCTGCATGTCGGTGAGGCTGCCCTGGCTGTAGAATTCGACCCGGGCGTCAGCCACGTTGGTCGAAAGCACGGTGTTGTCCGGCGTGATGTCGTCGGGCCGCACCAGGCCGTGGAGCACCACGTACTGCGTCTCGCCCGAGAACGTCACCAACCGCACGCCTTCGATGACGAGGTTGCCGTTGGGCAGCACGTCGGCCACCAGCACCGCGGCCCGCGCGGACAGGCTCTGCACGTTGTCGACCTGGCCGCCCCCGGAAAAGTCCGATTTGCCGCTGATGTCCAGGCCCGGCAGTTCGCCGTTGTGGGTGGCCAGCTTGCTGGCCGCGGCGCTGAACAGGAAGCGGTTGATGGTATCCTGCAGCGACGAGGAACGACTGTCCTTGCGCTGCTGCGAATTCTGGGCCGTGGCATTCTCCTGGATGACGATGGTGAGGATGTCCCCCGGCTTGGCCGCCTTCCGGTCGGCGACGAGGCCGCGCTCGGGCAGGGTCGAAGCGGTCCAGAGGGATCCCGCGCGGGCGGCGCCGGCGATGGTCACGGCGAGCAGGATGAGGGCGGGGGAGGCGGGGAAACGCATGGGAGGTCAGAGGCGGATTTGCGCGCGGCCGTCATCGACGACCACGGCGCTGAATTCCTTTCGGGTCACGAGATTGCGGACCAGGACCGTCTCGCCGCGTCCGCCGTCCTGGACGGCGAGCGCCTTCACCGTGACGGTGAGCGGGCCGTCGACGGCGGAGACGTCGATCGTGTCGCCCCGATGGACCAACGGACGGCGCTTCAGGTAGCGCCAGACGAGGGTCTGGCCGGCGGGGATGGAGCGGGCGAACGCGAAGTCGGCCCCGCCGGCGGAGGCCGGCAGGGCGGCCCGCTCCCGCAGCAGGTCGGCCCGTTCCACGTTCAACTCGGAGGGATCGAACGGGGCGTCGGCAACCAGCGGCAGGCGCGCCACCCAGACGTCCGCCCAGAGCTCGGCGTGGACCATCAGGGTCACGGAAGAAAGGGGTGCGCCGCCGGCCTCCAGTCGGCAGCGCACCAGCATCGACGACGCAGGCGTCGATGTGAAATCGGTGACAATGAGGCGGAGAGGGCGGTCGGCGGGAACGTCCGGCAGGGTCACCGGCCGGGTCAGGGAGAGCTGCAAATCGCCCTCGAGATGAAAATGGCCGGCGAGTTGCCGGGCGACGTCCGGCAGGAGGGTTTCCGCGGCGACCGCCGGGGCGGACGCCGGGGCGGCGACCGACTGCGCCCGCGACCGCGGCAGGAGCAGGAAGGTGGTGGCGAGCATCAGGCAGGGGAGGCGGAAGATCATGGGTCAGCGTTTCATCTGCACCACGTTTTGCAGCATCTCGTCGGACGCCTGGATCGACTTCGAGTTGATCTCGTAGGCGCGCTGGGCGACGATGAGATTCACCATCTCCTCGACGAGACTGACATTGGACGACTCGACGTAGCCCTGCATGATCGTGCCGAACCCCTGCTCGCCGGGATTGCCGCTTTCCGGCGTTCCGCTGGCGGGGGTTTCCTCGTACAGGTTGCTGCCGAGACTGCGCAGCCCACTCGGGTTGGCGAAACGGGTGAGGGCCAGGCGGAACGTCTGGGCGCCGGAGGGCGTCTGCAGCGTTACTTCGCCGGTCTGGGAGACGTTGATCGCGGTGGTGCCGGGAGGAACCGTTTGAAAACCGCTGAGCACCGGC